>CAZRNW010000283.1:0-5282 GCA_964601535.1 uncultured Flavobacteriaceae bacterium | reverse complement strand
CTTTGGCGCTCTTGGCGGGAATGTAAGTTGTTTAAGTTATAATACGGCAGGTATCGGTATTTACCGTAAAGGTGAACTTAATATTTCACCGGGCATTAATTTCTCTTCTGTAAAATCTTCGTACAATGGAACCGATACAAAAGAGTTTACGCCTTCACTCGTTTTTAATGGTTTAGGTTTAGCAGGTTCATGGGACAGCAAAACAGATGATGATGTACGCCATTCGTTTGGTCTTTCTTTAAATCAGCTTCAGAATTTTAATTCTACCACTTTGGTTGAAGGCCGATCGAAAGGCAGTTCTATCATGAGCGACATTATTAATAATGCAACCGGTTATTCTATTGCGAATCTCGACCCTTCATACGCGGGTATGGCTTTCAGTACTTATCTTCTTGATACGATTAATGGAAAATATTATGGCTTCATTGATCCTAAACAGGATTTATTACAGAGTAAAACAATAAAACAAACCGGCCGCATGAATGAACTTGCCATCGGATATACTTATGGTTATAAAGATAAATTATATTTAGGCGCCAGTTTCGGTATGCCGATGATAAATTTTAGTTACAGCTCAAAATATATTGAGAGTGATGATAAAGACTCTTTACGTATTTATAACGACGCAAGTAATAATTTGCAGTCAACTTATTCCTATCCTGTATGGGCTTATAGCAGTATGGACACTTTAGGATTGTTAGGAGGATTTAAGTCGATGAAATATCAGGAAGTGTATAAAACAACAGGGCGCGGCTATAATTTAAAGTAAGGCGTAATTTACAGGGTAAATGATTTTTTACGGATTGGCGCCAATTATCAAACCCCTTCAGTTTTAAATCTTACTGATGTATATTCTTATTCAATGACTGCTTCTTACGACGGTGGAGATATATTAGACGCTTCTTATCCTGAAAAAGGAGGAGTTTATACCTATAAAATAATTACACCGATGCGTTATGGGGCAAGCATAGGTTTTATCTATAAAAAAATTCTTGCAATTGGTATCGATTATGAAGGCGTGAATTATTCGCAGGCAAGTCTCTCAAGTTCGGGCTCAAGTTCAAATGAGTTTTCAGGGGTTAACAGAGAAATCAGTACAAAATATAGTCAGGCTTCTAATTTAAGGGTTGGGGCAGAGGTAAATATTGAAAATGTTTTTGTGCGTGCTGGTTATGCTATGTATGGAAGTCCTTTTGGTGATTCCTTTACCGGTAAATTTGTTCGTTCCACGTATAGCGGGGGTGTTGGCTTCCGAAATAAAAACTGGTCGTTGGATCTGGGTTTTGCAAAGAGTATCCGTAACGAAGATTATTATATGTTTAACTCTAAATTCGTCAATAAATCTGATCTTACCGTTTCTGGCACGAATTTTGTAATTACGTTAGGCTGTAAGTTTTAATGATTAAACCGGGCATTTACCAATGCCCAGACAAAGCCCTTCTGCTTAGCGGAGGGGTTTTGTTGTTTTATTTAATTCGTTTTATTTAGCATTTCCCTTACTTTTGTTTCATGGTATTTGATATACATATTTTTGTTTGTACAAATCAGCGAACCGGCACTGAAAGACTAAGTTGTGGTGAAGCCCATGGAATGGATTTGGTTACTGAATTTAAAAAGCAGACCAAAGATCTTAAAACAGATTTAAAAATCAGGGCACAGCGCGCTGGTTGTTTAGGTATTTGCGATTTTGGTCCAACCGTTGTTATTTATCCTGAAGGTATTTTTTATGTCGGAGTAAAAAAGGAGGATGTGACTGAAATCATCCAATCTCATATTCTCAATAAAAAACCTGTTGAACGATTACTGTTAAAACAAAAATAGTGGAGGAGCTTCCGGATATTATTACAGGCATTTCGAAACCTGATTTGTTTCAGAAATTTAAAATGCAATTACAAAAAGATTTTGAAAACTGCGGTTTAAGCGGTGAATTTGTAAATGGTTTAACAGCTGATTTTAATAGCATTATGAATGTCGTGGAAACTGAAATTGAAAAGATAAATAAAATTTCAGCAGGTAAATTAACCGGTTTGTTATACCGGATTGATATAAACGAGGGACAAATAAAAAAATTGATGAATCAAAAACCCGAAGGAAGGTTTAATGAAATAGTGGCCGAACTAATCATAAAACGCGAACTTCAGAAAATAATAATTAAGGAGCATTTCAAATCAAAATGAGCGATATAAAAATAAGGGTAGGGAATAAATCAGACTTAGCTGCCATATTAAATTTGATTAAAGAATTAGCGGAATACGAAAAAGCGCCGGCTGAGGTTGAAGTAACTGTAGCCGAAATGGAAAACTGGGGTTTTGGCGCTGATAAACTATTTGATTTTTTTGTTGCTGAACAAAACGGAAATATTGTGGCGCTTGCTTTATATTATTACAAATATTCGACCTGGAAGGGTAAATGTTTGTTTCTGGAAGATATTATCGTAACCGAAAAAATGCGTGGTGCCGGAATTGGTAAATTGCTATTTGATAAAATTGTTGATGTGGCAAAAGCAGAAAAAGTACGTCGTTTAGAATGGCAGGTTTTAAACTGGAATGAGCCCGCCATTAAATTTTACAAAAAGTATAACGCTACTTTAGACCCCGAGTGGCTTAACGGAAAGTTAACAAACCATCAGTTAAATTTACTTTAGGTTTGTGGCGATTAAACATTTTGGGACGAACCATTTGCCTTTATAATCTTCTAAAATTATCAGTTTACCGTCGCAGGTCACGTATTGGTTACGTGCGTTGCGTTTGAAGAAAAGCGATTTGCCTGAAAATATTTGTGTGGCAACTTCATCCCTAAGTTTTTTTGGATCCAAATCCTTGTTTGCTTTCCCTATACTAAAACCTAATTCGTTATTATGTAAATCCATTACAGTCGAAAGACTATCTGCAAACTCGCCATCTTCTTTTATTCCTTTCAGGAAACTTTTGTAATTCCCCTTCTCATGCGCAATACCAAGCTTTCTGATTTTTTTTATGTTTATTTTTTGCGCAAATGCTTCCATAAAATAGGTATGCCTGAATGCATAGAGTTTTCATCCGTTGCGGCAAGAATCCATCGCACCTGTTTTTTCCACTTCAAGATAAAAGGGTAAGCACTTCCGGTAAATTTTTTTGGTTTTGAGTGCCGCAAAAGGATGAGCAAATGCCCAACGTTTTTCGTAAGATGACCGTTTGCTCAATTTCTGCGCAAAACATATGCAGCAGAAAAAAATAAAAACTATACTAAAAAAAATACGCATTAAAATCAGTTTAAAAGTGAGTCCGCTCAATTAACACGAAATTGTTAATAAGACAATCTCTGTGTATTCAATTGACAAAGGTAATATCTTTAACTTCGCACCGTATGGCGTTTAAAGGAGACTTATTTAAAAAGATTTTTGCAAAAGAACTCGGAACAGGAATCGTTGAAAGTATTAATGATTTGCGTGATAAAGAATTCAGCGGAACCAAATTAAGCCCTGAAGAGCGTTTTGCTTTGTCTTCTTTCGATAATTACCGCCTTAAAATTCTTAATTCCCAGGAAAACGAATCGGATTTTCATCAGCATTACCGCCAGCTTCAGGTAATAGCTAACCTTAGTGATTGGCGGGAATTCCTTAAGGAAGAATACACAAAATAAGCCTTATTTACAAGCCTTAATCCCTTTTAAATTGTAAAGTATTTCTTTACATTTGGTTCACTAATTGATAGTCCATGAACGTTAAAACATTAGGTCAGTTTATCATCGAAAAGCAAGCGGATTTTCCCTACGCAAAAGGTGAGTTATCGCGCTTATTAAGGGATTTGGGCATTGCCTCTAAAATCGTGAACCGTGAAGTGAATAAAGCAGGTTTAGCTGAAATTTTGGGTGAAACCGGCGATACCAATATACAGGGCGAAAAAGTAAAAAAACTGGACGTATTCGCAAATGAACAATTCATCGCCGCATTAAAAGCAGGCGGTGAGGTTTGTGCAATTGCAAGCGAAGAAAATGAAGATATTATCCCCGTTGACTCTGAGATTTCAAAAAACGCAAAATATGTGGTTGCCATCGATCCTTTAGATGGTTCTTCAAATATTGATGTGAACGTTTCGGTTGGAACCATTTTTTCAATTTACCGCAGGGTTACTTTAAGTGGTCCGGGCACAATCGAAGATTTTATGCAGCGCGGAACAGAACAAATTGCAGCAGGTTATGTTATTTACGGTTCATCATGCATGATGGTTTATACCACGGGCAAAGGTGTAAACGGTTTTACACTTGATCCAAGTATCGGTGAGTTTTGTCTGTCACATCCAAATATGACAACAAGAAAATCGGCCAATACTTATTCTGTTAATGAAGGAAATTATTTACATTTTCCTGATGGCGTAAAAAAATACATTAAATATTGTCAGGAAGAAGACAAAGCTACGAACCGTCCTTATTCATCGCGTTACATTGGTTCAGGCGTTGCAGACATTCACCGTAATTTAATTACAGGCGGTATTTATATTTATCCTACCACTACAAAATCCCCAAATGGAAAATTACGTTTGTTATACGAGTGTAATCCCCTGGCATATATTGTGGAGCAGGCAGGCGGTAAAGCAACCGATGGTAAAGGACGAATTCTTGAGAAAGATATAAAAGAACTTCATCAGCGTACACCATTGTTTTTGGGAAGCCATGATATGGTTGAAAAAGCCATGGAATTTATGGCAAAATACGCCGAAGAAAGCGTTCAGAAATAAATTTCAATAAATGCCTTCAGGCACTTTATATCTTTTTCCGGTAACTCTTGGTGAGACTGAAGTTTCGTTGGTTATTCCGTTTTATAATATTGAGCTTATAAAAACTATTTCTGTTTTTATAGCCGAAGACGCAAAGAATGCGAGGCGCTTTTTAAAACAATGCGGGTATCCCGACCTTAATAAAGCAGAAATTTTATTATTGAACGAACACACAAAGGGAAATGAATTACCTTCTCTCATTAACGAATTATTCCAGGGAAAAGACATCGGTCTTTTAAGTGATGCCGGTTGTCCGGGTATTGCCGATCCGGGAGCTGAGGTTGTAAGGCATGCTCATAATAAAGGAATCAAAGTTGTTCCTTTGGTTGGCCCGAGTTCTATTGTTTTAAGCATAATGGCCTCAGGATTCAATGGTCAGAACTTTTCTTTTAATGGTTATTTGCCAATAGAAAAACCTGCAAGAAGTAAAAAAATAAAAGAACTTGAACAATTGGTTTATAAAACAAATCAGGCTCAGTATTTTATTGAAACACCTTACCGGAATATTTCTGTTTTTGATGATTTAAT
>CAZRNW010000282.1:0-5283 GCA_964601535.1 uncultured Flavobacteriaceae bacterium | reverse complement strand
CTTCGGGCTTAGCTACGCAAATGCACAAAACTTAAAAGAAGCAGAAGTTCCTGCTAATGTTAAAGATGGCTTTGCTAAAAAATATCCCGGATCGAAGGTAGATGAATGGGAAAAGGAAGGTGCAGATTACGAAGCTGAATTTCATTTAAATAAAGTTGAATCCTCTGCTGTATTTGATGCAAGTGGAACGTTTAAAGAATTAGAGCAGGAGATTAAAACATCTGCTTTACCAAAAGCTGTTACTGATTATTGCACAAAGAATTATGCAGGCTATAAATTATCTGAAGCAGCAAAAATTACAGATGCCTCTGGTAAGGTAATGTATGAAGCCGAAATGGAAAAAGATAAAATGCGCTTTGACGCTTTATTTGATGCAAACGGAAACTTTATCAAAAAGACCGAAGCAACGAAAGAAGAAGAAGGAAAAGATTAATTTTTCATAGTTTGTTAGTTTAGCTTAAGCCTCCCTTATGGGGGGGCTTTTTTTATTTCTGCCTTTCTCGGCAGTTGTGTTCCGATTCCAAACAGTAAGAATTATTTTGTGCTATTCTTCGGAGTAGAATCCTAAACCACGAAAGCACCACCAAGCATGGGCATAGTTTTGCCTTGTGTTTTGTTATACCCCATATCCCCGTAAAATAGACGATTCTTAGTGGTATTTGCCATTGAGTATGGCACTTATATTTTGAACGTGCAAGTTTATTCCCTTGATTTTTTCCCCTCAAAAAAAGAAAGTCGAATTCGCTACCACGTTCCCAAAAGTGTACCGTACTTCAAATAAAGCAAGTAATTAATCGGAGTATGAAAATTGAAAAAAGCGTGAAGATGGAAAGTGTTAATGGAAATAAAAAACACAAAAGGTTGAGCGTTGCTGAATTGAGAAAATGTAAAGGCTTTGAAAATATTTCTGATGCGGAAGCAGAAGAAACAATAATTGCTTTGGAAAAATTATCAATCCTGTTTTATGAATTATACATGAAACAAAAACATAGCAAGCAAAAACTAACAATTATAAAAGGAGGTGATCTTGATGGAGAACAACGAAACGCTGCTTAAAAAATTTGCTAAAGGCAAAGGAGCAGCATTGAAAGATGAGTCTATTCAGAATTGCGTTATTTACACAAGGGTGAGTTCCAAAGAACAAATGGACACCAATCAAAGTTTGGAGTGGCAGAAAAAGTATTGCATGGATTACGCCATTAAAAACAAGTTGGACATTAAAGGTTATTTCGGAGGAACTTATGAAAGTGCGAAAAGCGATGAACGGAAAGAGTTTACTCGAATGCTCAAATTTGTAAAAGCGAGTAAAGAAAAAATCTCTTTCATTTTAGTTTATAGTTTGGATCGATTCAGTAGAACTGGAGATAGTGCAATTTTTATAGCGAGCGAATTAAAAAAGACCGGAGTAAGTATCATGGCTGTTACACAACCAATTGATACAAACTCTCACGCAGGAGCATTGCAACAAAACATTCAATTCATCTTTGGTAAATACGATAATGATTTACGAAGACAGAAAACGATTGATGGGATGCGAGAGAAATTATTAAGAGGCGAGTGGATTGGTAATGCACCAACAGGTTATGCGTTCGTTAAAGGTGCGCCTACTCAAACTATTGTTTTTAGTGATAAAGGGGAAGCTATTAAGCAAGCATTTATTTGGCGAGCTAATGGAATGACCTACGATCAAATTATTGAAAAATTAAAGTGCTTGGGTATTAATATGCCAAAGCAGACCCTTGGCGGCATATTTTCGAACCCATTTTATTGTGGGTTCATGTCGCACAACTTATTGAATGGTGAGGTTATTAAAGGAAAGCATCCTCCTTTAATCGATGAGGACTTATTTCTCAGGGCAAACGAACTCAAGAAAACCGATGGCTTCAAAGTCAACAAAGCCAATGATAACTTGCCATTAAAAGTATTTGTAAAAGATGCAGAAACAGGAGCCCCTTTCACCGGATATATCGTGAAGAAGAAGGGGCTTTATTATTATAAGGTAAATAGGATCGGAATTAAGGTAAACCGAAGCATTAAAATCATGCACGGCAAGTTTGAAGAATTGCTTTCAAATTATACGGTAAATTCTGCCTACGTGGAGCCTTTAGAAAAACAACTGCGTTACACTTGGGAGAACCTAACAGAAACCAGCACGAGCGAGAAAAAAGCCCTTTCTTTGAAACTTAACGAGGTTGAGGAGGAGTTCTATAATTTGCGTAAAAGGCACGCAATTGGGGCTGTAAGTTTGGATATTTATGAGGAATTTTCGACTGAAATGAAGAAGCGTAAAGAGGGTATTATGGAGTCCCTTGAAAAGTTGGAACAAAAATTATCGAACCCTAAAGAACTGATAAATTTTGCCTGCCGACTATCGGCAAACCTCGCACCTGTGTGGGCTTCGGGGGACTATTACCAAAAGCAAACTTTCCAAAATGTAGTATTTCCTTCCGGTTTGGTATATGATACGAAAATCGAGCATTATCGAACCCCTGAAGTAAATCGGGTGATCGCCCAAATCGCCCTATTATCAGAGGGTTTGGGGGAAATAAAAAAACCGGACTTCTCTAAATTTGAAGAGAAGTCCGGTCTAGTACCCGGAGCCGGGCTCGAACCGGCATGCCAGTGAAGGCACTGGTGTTTGAGACCAGCGCGTCTACCAATTCCGCCATCCGGGCATAAAATTGTTCAAAAACTGGGGCTGCAAATCTAAATCTTGTTTTGATATAAACAAAGAAAAACTCAATAAGAAAATATTTCCCAAAATCTGAGTTAAAAACTTTTGTATCTAACGCTTTAGATTAGGATTATTAATTATAGTTTTACCCACCAAAGAACTACTAATTATGCCTCACAGATCCCGCCTCCTGATTATTTTCCTGAGCTCCATTTTATTGTTTAATAGCTGCGGCGCTTTCAAGTCTAAAAACAAATGCGATTCATGTCCGCATTTCAAAAATCATTAAATTTTTTGGTCTGAGTTTTGGCAGGATTTCCTGACTAATCCATAAAAGGCTGATTAATAAAGCTTTTTTATGGCCGGAAAGCTAATATTTTATTGGTTTCACGCTTAATTTTCACTACTTTCGTACCCCCTTAAAAAACATGGAAACGCAGGTTCGTTTATTCAGTGGTAGTGCTTCAAATGTTTTGGCAGAAAAAATTGCCAAATCGTACGGGCAACCTTTGGGTAAAGTTCAGCATTATAAATTCAGCGACGGCGAAATTCAAGCTTCCTATGAAGAGAGTATCCGCGGACAAAGTGTGTTTGTGATTCAATCAACCATGCCTCCGGCCGAAAATTTAATGGAGATGTTATTGATGATCGACGCTGCGAAACGCGCATCAGCAAAACAGATTATCGCCGTGCTTCCTTATTTCGGTTATGCCCGTCAGGATCGTAAAGATCAGCCCCGCGTTGCAATTGGTGCAAAATTAGTTGCCGATATGTTAGCTGTTGCCGGCGCAACCAGAGTTATGACTATGGATTTGCACGCAGACCAGATACAGGGATTTTTTAATGTGCCTGTTGATCATTTATACGCTTCAACTATTTTCTTACCATACATTCAAAATCTTCACTTACCAAATTTATGTATTGCTGCACCCGATATGGGAGGAAGTAAACGCGCGAACGCATATGCTAAACATCTGAAATGCGATATCGTTATTTGTTATAAGCAACGCACGAAAGCCAATGTAGTTGATCATATGACTGCCATTGGAGAAATTGAAGGAAAGGATATTATTCTGATGGATGACATGGTAGATACAGGCGGAACACTGTGCAAGGCTGCCGATATGATGATGGAGCGAGGAGCAAATTCTGTAAGAGCAATGTGTACGCATGGAATCCTTTCAGGAAAAGCTTACGAAAATATTGAGAAATCAAAACTTACTGAATTAATTGTTACTGATACTGTGCCTTTGAAACAAAGCAGTCCGAAAATAAAAGTAATCAGCGTTGCCGATTTATTTGCTAAGGTAATAAGCAGTGTACATAATTACGAATCGATTAGTTCAAACTTTTTAATATAACCCGCATAACTAAAAAACAGGTGGCTATTAAAGTAAGCGGGGCTTTAAGAATCACTAATAACCTGTGAAGCAGAACAAAGTACGCTTCACGATAAAAACAATAAAATGAAAACAGTATCATTGAGCGGTTCGTTACGTGCGAACGTAGGAAAAACAGATGCTAATGCTCTTAGAGCAAAAGGATTGGTGCCATGTGTAATCTATGGCGGAAAAGATCAAACGCATTTTTATGCAGATCACAGAGCGTTTAAAGAAATTATTTACACGCCCGACACTAATTTGGTAAGTATTGAATTAGAAGGCGGTAAAAACTTTAAAGCCGTTTTACAGGAAGCACAATTTCACAAAATAAACGATAAATTAATTCACGCCGATTTTTTAGAAGTGAATGAAACTAAACCGGTTACGGTTCAAATTCCGGTGAAGGCAATTGGTCAGGCTGAAGGTGTTAAAGACGGCGGTAAAATGAGCATTAAAATGCGTAAATTAAAGGTAAAAGGCTTAATCAGCAAATTACCTGCACGTATTGAATTAAACGTTGAAAAATTAACTATCGGTAAATCAATTTCGGTTGGTGATATTAAAATCGACGGTTTAACCATTTTACATCCTAAGAATATTTCGGTTATCAGTGTTAATGTTACACGTGCGGTGGTTGAAGAAACTCCTGTTGCAACAGCTACAACTGCTACTCCAACAGCAGATGCTACAGCAACACCTGCTGCTACAACGGATGCGAAAACACCGCCTCCGGCAAAAAAATAATTCAATTGCTTTTAAATTGAAACCCCTGAAGTCTTCGTGCTTCAGGGGTTTTTCTGTTAAAATAGCCTAATTAAGTAATCAACAATCCGTTTTTTAAACATTTTATTTTTTTACAGAGCAGAATGGCATTTATTTTGTACTGTTGTAAATCATGAGAAACTTACTTTACATATTCTTTTGTGTGTTGTTCTTTAATGCAGCTGCACAGGATAATGATCCGAAAGCAAAAACCATTTTGGATGACCTCAGCAAAACCACAAAAGCATACAAAACAATTACGGCAGATTTTGCGCAAACTTTCTATAACAAAGAAAAAAAACAAACCGATAAAATCACAGGAAAAGTACAAGTGAAAGGCTCAAAATTTAAACTTGTAATTCCCGGTAACATTATAGTTTGTGATGGCAAAACAATTTGGAGTCACAATAAAGATGCAGCAGAAGTGACGATTAAGAATTTTGACCCAAGCAACGAAGAACAGTT
>CAZRNW010000281.1:0-5288 GCA_964601535.1 uncultured Flavobacteriaceae bacterium | reverse complement strand
CAGGCATGTAAATTATCGTAAGATTTAAGATTCAAAGATTTGAAGATTTCGGATTCGCCCAATAGAGTAACGTATCTGATTATTTGAATAAAATTTTGCTTTGAAAAATTTAATTGTAAAAGTGCGTGAATATTTTTTGAAACATCTTCTTTAGTTTTATCACCCAATAATTTTTGTGCTGAATCTAAATACTCCGGCTTAGGTTCAAATTTATCGTACTGATTAATATAAGCCCAGGCTTTTGTAAGCGATGATGGGTTTTTCTCATTAATAGCATAAAGTCCTATAAATTTTTTGAGTTTATCTTTTTCTTTTTTAGTAATCGGCTTACGGATATAATGATCATGAACCGTAACGTGAGGAATATCGATTGAGCCCGAAGAAGGCATGTGACAGCTGACGCAGTTGGGAGTTGAGAGTTGAGAGTTCGGAGAATGGATTGCTTTAACAACTGATTTTTCGGTGCACTCCAATTTTGATTTCTTTCCTTCGCCATGACAACTCTTACAGGCATCATTAAATACTTCCTTATTTGTTTCACGAACGCTTACATGCGGATTATGGCAAGTTACACAAGTTAAAGCATCTTTATACGGTCTCAATTTATCGGTGCCTGAGCTGCCTGTGTGTTCGCTTGCGCGAGTCGAAGGCACCGAAGCAGACGTCTTTATAAAACACTGACTCTGTTTCAATCTATCCGCATGCGAAGCCATGATAAATTCATCATCCGCATTTTCATACTTTGGAAGGAAAACTGTCATGAAATCATTCAGCTTCATTCCCGGTTTGAAATCAAAAAAAGATTTTCCTTCTTTTAAAACAACGTTTCCCTGTAAATGGCAACGCTGACAAATATCAAATTGCAGGTCGATTGAAAGTTTCGCCGGATTTACAATACTGTAATCAATATATTTCGATGTATCAATTTTAGAACCGGTTTGTATTTGCGCAACGTGAATACTTCCGGGGCCATGACAACGTTCACAATTTATTCCTTCCTGAACTCCGTTGTACTTATTTTCAGAACCCAAAACAAAATTGGGGTATGAATTATGACAACTCATGCACTCTAAACCAATTTTACGTGTGAAATGAGTATTGTGCCCATCCTCAAATCCCGGAGGAAGATCCCATTTACGTTTTTGCGTGTAAAAAGTCATTGGCATTTGATTCAAATAACCATTTACAGACTGAATGTGCGAATTGGTATGCTGTCCCGAACCGATGATATAATTTACCTGCTCCACTCTTTTAAAAATCGTGTCTTTTCCTTTTAAGCGGAATTCGGTAAAGTATAAACTATCATTTTTCCATGATGCATTATAATAAAAGTCTTTTACCTTATCGTAAATCAAAGGATGAGAATAATCTGCGGAAGATTTTTCTTTAGTAGCCACATCAAAGGATTTTCCCATTCCCGTTTTGATAAAGGAATTATAAATATCCTGATGACATAATTTACAAGTATTAATACCAACATATTTTGCAGTATCCGCGTGGTTCAAATAAACAAGTGAATCTTTTTTTGTTTGTAGGGCTGTTGAATTTCCTACAGGTTCTTTACACTGAAAAGCAATCAGTAAAATAATAAGGGAGGAAAATAAAAGTATTACCTTTTTATGCAACATTATTTATTGATGAGTTGCAATAACCATTCGTCGCCAAACTCCGTAGCGGAAACGCGGTTCCAGCTTTTTTTGAGTCCTACTTTTTCAAAGCCGGCTTTTTCAAATAATTGTAAACTTGATGGAGCAGATACCGTAACGTTGGCATAAAGCTGTTTAAGCAGAAGGTTATTAAACGCGTAATCTTCGAGGAGTTCAAGGGCTTCAAACGCATAACCTTTATTCCGGTACTCTTCCGCAATTAAAATACCAATACCGGCGCGTAAATGGTACGGGTCAAAATCAAATAAATCGATGGCACCCACTGCATCATCAGTATCATTTGGAGAAATAATTAAACGCAGTTGTTTGTTGGTATAAATGTCTTCGTGAGCGTTTACGAGGAATTGTTCCAGCACATACCGACTAAAAGGCGTTTGCGTATTACTCACATGCCATATTTCGCGGTTGTTTTCCCATTTGTATAATACGTCAACATCTTCAGGCTCTAAAGCTCGTAAATGAATATTCTTTCCTTTTATAAACATTATGATTTAAAATAAGTTTCGCGTTCGTTTTTAATTCTTTCCTGTAATTCCTCATTCGTATAATGAGGTAATGTAAAGATATTATTTTCCTGCTTATTTGCAATATTAATTCCAATTGCCTCGCTGATATAATCATTTTGGAACAATTCATCAGCGAAATCATAAAACAACTGCTCCTTATTATTCCGTATCGCATAAAACTCCTCGAAAAATAATTTTAAAGGGGAAAGACAAGTCGCTTCGTTTTGTTTTACAGCAGTAAACTGATTTAATTGTTCCTGAAAAATATTTAACTGATGATCAGAACTGAAAACAGGATGCTTTACCAATTTTAAAAATAAAGATTCAATCCTTTTTTGAGAAATTGTTTTTAATAAAGCTTCAGATTTTACATTCAATTCCCTTTCCTTTATGGTAAGCGAATTATAATTCCCATCAACCATCAATCCTACATGCGGAGGAATTCTTGATGCATGCAATACAACAAGCCATGTTCCTTTATTGAGAATTGAAGGTTCTTTACAATCTTCGTAAGCAATTAAATATTTGGTTTCTGATATCAATCTTCTAATTTAATACTTCCGTAAAAAACAAATTCAGCCGGTCCTTCCAGCCAGATGTTATAGAAATTACTCTCCAATACTTTATCAAACTTTACATTTAAATCCCCGCCAAGTGTACTTACCTTACAATTATTTTTTCCGCTGCTGATGCCCTGAACTGCCGAAACAAGTGCAGCTGCCGTTACACCTGTGCCGCAAGATAAAGTTTCATTCTCCACTCCTCTTTCGTAAGTGCGGACATAAATACCTTCTTCAGTTTTCTCAATAAAATTTACATTCGTTCCTTCTGCTACAAAACGCTCACTGTTTCTTATTCTTTTTCCTTCACCATAAACATCAAACTCTTTAATCCCCTGAACAAATTTTACATAATGCGGTGAACCGGTATTCAAATAAAAAAAATCATCACCTACCTCAATACTTTTTACATCATTCATTTTTAAGGACACTTGATTTACACCGCTAATCGATGCTTCATGTACACCATCAATAGCAATAAATTTAGCTTTGTCTTTTATCAATCCTAAATTTTTTGCATAAGCCGTAATACAGCGTCCGCCATTTCCGCACATGCTGCTTTCGTTGCCGTCGCTGTTAAAATAAACCATTTTAAAATCAACGCCCGGTTCTAACTCCAATAACATTAATCCATCTGCTCCAATACCGAAATGACGGTTACACAAAAAAGCAATCTGTTGCTGCGAAAGCTGTATTTCGTTTTTACGGTTATCAATTAAAATAAAATCGTTACCCGTACCCTGGTATTTATCGAAACTAATTTGCATTAATTTATTTTGGCCAGTAAATCTGAATCGTTCACCCTGTCCATTGGCATAAAATCGCTGTTGACAGACACTTTATAAACCTGTTCTTCACTCTTTAAGTAATAAAAACCATCTACTTTATATAAATTCAAAGAAGAGAAATCAGAAAAACCATATAATATAATTCTGTTTTTTGTCATGCGATACCCTTTCGAGTTTAGCGGTGTTTTCCAAAACTCTACAAAAAACAATGTCGTATTATCATTCTGATTAACACCCGCCAGATTAGCAGCAAGCGTATCTTTTTTTTCAATATCCAAATCAATCAGTTTAATATTCTTTACTGAAATGAATTCTTCCTTGGCTAAATTCACTTCACCATCTTCACTCTTTATTAAACTATCAACTTCTTTATAATTAGTATAAGGAGAAACTTTGGTATTTATTTTATAACGTTCCTTATCATCCTTAGACTGTTCCTTTTCTTCCTGCTGAACCGGTTGTTCAATCACTTTTATTTCTTTTGTGGAAGCCGATTTCATTTTACTGAAATAATCATCCATCTTAAAAATAAAAAAACCAAAACCGATGATAAGTCCTATGGAGACTCCGAAAACAAAGGCGGGTATTTTGCGTTTTATTTGCATTTTTTAGCACTATAAAGATAACATTTTTAGGAATACCGCCGTTAAGTATTGTTAAAAGAAATTGACAGGATTAATTTCAGAATTAATTTTGCGTTATACATTTAAAACATCAAAACCTAATCATATGAAAAAGTTAGTTTCAACAGTATTTGCAGCGGCGCTGGGAGCTGTTATTGCAGTAACAACCATCAGTTTTATTCAAAGCAAACCGTCAACCGGCGGGAAGGTAACTTTAACCCAAAATATGCCAGTAACCTATACTTCTTATTCGGGCGGCGGTATTGGTAACACCCCCGACTTCATCATGTCGGCCGAAAAATCGCTTAATGCCGTAGTTCATATCCGGACTACTGCTACCCAAAATAATAACTTGAGTTATAATCCCTTCGAACAGTTCCTATACGGACACAGCAACCGTCCGTTTATCATGGAAGGCAGTGGTTCTGGAGTTATCTTATCGCAGGATGGCTATATAGTAACAAACAATCATGTAATAAACGGAGCCGATGAAATTGAGGTGTTGCTAAACGATAAGCGGAATTACAGAGCCGAAGTAGTTGGTACCGATCCGAGTACTGATATTGCCCTTTTAAAAATTAAAGAAAAAGATTTGCCCTTTATTTCTTATGGAAACAGTGATATTTTAAAAGTCGGAGAATGGGTATTGGCCGTTGGAAATCCTTTCAATTTAAATTCTACTGTTACTGCGGGAATAATTAGTGCTAAAGGAAGAAGCAATGTTTTAGAAGGTGATAAATCCAAAGGACAGTTCCCTGTTGAATCTTTTATTCAAACGGATGCTGCGGTAAATCCGGGTAATAGCGGTGGTGCTTTAGTAAATACCAATGGAGAATTGATTGGAATTAATACCGCTATCGTTTCAAGCAATGGTGCTTATCAGGGCTATTCGTTTGCAATTCCTGTTACCATCGTGAAAAAAGTGGTATCTGATTTAATTGAATTCGGTACTGTGCAACGCGCTTACATTGGAGTTAGCATAAATGATATTAATTCCAAATTTGCAGAACAAAAGAATCTTTCCGTTTTAAAAGGTGCATACGTGAATGGATTAACCACAAATGGTGCTGCAGAAAACTCAGGCGTGAAAATTGGTGATGTGATTACATCCATAGAAGGAAATAAAGTAAGCAGCGTATCTGAA
>CAZRNW010000280.1:0-5293 GCA_964601535.1 uncultured Flavobacteriaceae bacterium | reverse complement strand
CTTCTTTCGAGCGTGATATTTGGGTTTTATGTTTGATTATTGTAGCTATAATGGGCGGAATATTTTTCGGACCAATCATCCAGATCTTCAGGGTTAAATTCATTGGATTAAAAGAAAAAGAAGGTGAAGCAGTAGCCTTGAAGTCTATCGGCTCTCTTCTTTGTTTTATGTTTGTAATTGGAATAATTTTGATTTTAACGGTAGAATTGATTCCGGGAATTGTTACAAAAATATTTGCGACAACTTATTCGGATAGTCAGAAAGAATCATTTATTTCTGTATTAAGAATTGTTTGCCCTACTTTACTTTTTTTTATCACTACAGCTATTTTATCAGGTTTACTGAATATCTACAGTGTTTTTTACATCCCTGAAATAATGTCCATTGTAACTTCCCTAATAAACGTAAGTATGATTTTGCTGTTCGCAAGTACTTACGGTATTTATGCGCTTGTTTGGTCAAATTATATTTCCGGTACCTTACTAATTATTGTTTTATTTTATTTTATTTATAAAACCGGCATTCCAATTTTTAAATATTTGAATTTTAATTTAAAATACGCCTATGATTATTTATCAATGGCCCTTCCTTTTTATTTTACATATTTTATTTCACAGTGTTTAACAGGGCTGGAAAATGCATTGTCAAGTTTATTAGGAATTGGCAATGTATCAGTATTAGATTACTCCAGAAAATTTGTTAACATACCAAATAATATCATTCAAAGTACTTCGAATATAATTGTCGCTCCATCAATGGCGAAAATACATGTGAATGAAGGAGAAAAGTCATTTACTCTTGAGCTTTCAAAATTCATCGATTTGTTTTTGCTGATTTGTATGCCTGTTATTACAGTTTTTGTTATTTGCCCGGAAGAGGTAGTAAGGTTGTTTTTAGTAAGGGGCGCATTTGACGTAAAGTATATAGAGCCTACAAAGCAAGCTTTATTTTGGTTTGGATTCGGAATTGCAGCGATTGTTTTTTATCAAAATGTGACGCAGTCGTTAGTTGCTCAGGGAAAGATTAAAATTACCGCCATCGTAACCAGCTTAATGGGGTTCTTGATTCTTGGATTAAATTTATTATTCTTCAGCAAATACGGAATTCAGGTTTTAGCTTTTTCATGGAGTGTTTCCCATTTCATTACAGCTATTTTTCTGTATTTTATGATTTCTTTCAAATACAGCCGGTATTTGTTGATCGAATTATTACGGAAACTATTTTTTATATCAGTAATTCTATTTTCGGGTTATTTATTGCACCAGGTAATTATTTCTGCTTTCTTACCTGAAACAAATAATTTCAATTTAATCAGTAGAATAGCCTTAGTTGTCTTTTTCGCTTTAATCTCTGAAGTAATTCTGATTTACCTTCTTAAGTTTAATGAAAGGGAGTTAATTACTTTGTATTTTAAAAGATATACTTCTAAAAAATCATTTTAATGAATCATGGTTTAAAAAATAAATGTGTAAACTGTAATAGTAGCGAATTCGAAAATTACCTCGAACTCAGAGGGTATTCCTATAAAAGATGTAAAGCGTGTAAATTGGTTCAGCTTTCTCCAATGCCAACCCCTGATGAATTAAAAGTATTCTATGACTCAAATTACTATACGTATAATTTCGAGGAAAAAAGCTCAAACATAAAAGCTGAAACGAAAAGACAAAATGATGTGCAATATGATGTTATACAAAGGTATTTTCAAATTAGCGACACAACAAAATTCTTAGACTATGGCTGCGGAGTTGGTGCATTCTTGGATACTTTAAATTTAAAGGGTAATAAAAATATATCCGGATTTGAATTCAATGAGATTAGCGCCAAGTTAATTCAAGACAAAGGTTATGGTTACGTTGATGTTTATAAAGACAATCAGACTTTTGATGTAATTACTCTATGGGATGTAGCCGAGCATTTATTAGAGCCTGTTGAAGTATTCAAATTGTTGCATAGCCGTTTAAACAAGGGAGGGGTTTTGATTATTGGAACAGCACGAATTGATGATTTTGTAGACAAAACAGGTTTTGGTTATACCATGTGGGCCGACCCGCCTGCACATACCATTTTGTATTCCAAAGAATTATTGTTTTCAATGTTGAGTAAAGCAGGATTCGGAAAAGTAGAGGAGGATACAAAACACTCAATAAGCAATATTTATAATTCAAAAATAAAAATGATAAAGCGCCTTATAAAGAAAATCATTTTTTATTTTAAAACAGATAGGATAAATAAGAGAGAACTTTCCGGAAGTTATTTGATTATGGTCTCAACAAAATAAATGAAGACTTTTGTAACCATATTTCCTTCGTACAGAAACATTCATTTCCGTAAAGATCCCGGTCAGATTCCTTTCAGATTAAAAAAATTTAATTACAAAACGAGGCTTATAAGCTATGATAATGAAAAACTTGATTCTGAATCATTGGAAAGTCTCGATATAGAGGTAGTACACAAAGGTTTTTGGAGCAGGAAATTTAATTTAGGAATGCTCTGGTTCGTTTTCAAATCGGCTAAATCAATTGATATCCTTCATCTTTTTCATTTAGAATTTCAAACCTTATTAATTGCTTATTTTTATAAGTTGCGGAATAGAAAAGGATTCGTTTATTTAAAAATGGATAATTGTCACTATTCAGCTTATTACCCATGGGAAAATATTTGGAAGGGGCAAAACGACGGGGTTAAAATTAAAAGAACCTTGAAACAAAAAATGAAAGATTCCTGGGTTAGAAACACTTTGATCAAAAAAATTGATTTATTTACCATAGAGGATGATGGAAGTAAAAACTATTTTAATAGTCAGTATGCTTTCTTCAGAAATAAACTCATAACATCTTTTAATGGTCACACAGTTGATATGGAACCAATCATTAAGCTAAAGACTTTTAATGAAAAGGAGAATATCATTCTTACCGCAGGCAGCCTTGGGATTTATCAGAAGGCTACAGAAATTCTTATTGAAGCTTTTGTAAAGGTAGCTGAAGAAACAAATTGGAACTTGCACTTAGCCGGACCAATCACTGCAGAGTTTAAAGAATTCCTGGATAATTTTTCCATTAAGCATCCCAACGTTTATGCCCGTATAACAATTCACGGTTTGCTCCCAAGAAATCAGTTATTCAATTTGTATAACCGCGCAAAGATATTCTGTCTTCCTTCAAGGTACGAGGGTTTTGCGAATGTGTTTGGGGAAGGCATGTATTTTGAGAACGCAATAGTTACAACCCCATATGTTGCTGTACGCGATATTATAGTTGAAAAAAAATGCGGACTGTTAGTTGAGAAGGAAGACGTTAATGGTCTTTCTGAGTCACTAATAAAATTGATAAAAAATCCTGCCCTTAATGAGGAATATGGAAAGAATGGTAAAATATTTGCGTCTGAATATTTAAGCTGGGATAAAATTGTTATGGACTTAACTAATAATCTTCCAAAAAATTAATGAAACCGAATAGAAGAATATTTATCTTTTTCGCCTATTTACTGATTACAGTTGGTTTAACTTATTTTGCACCCAGGACTATTTCTTCTATCTGGTATATAATAGTGCTGACTCTTTATTACAAGTCTTCAGATGAATCATTTTGGCTGGCTTTTTTTATTACAATATCTGATGGTTTTGTAGGTTTTTTCAGTTCTTATGCAACTGTAATAACTTTAATTCCGGGATTGCCGGGGATTGATATGCCCCAAATTTACATCCTGATTTCCCTTTATAAAATATACTCAAGAAGAATTAAAGTAACACATTATTACGGAAATTGGACTAAAGTATTAATGATATACACCCTTCTTTTAGTTGTAATAGGAATAATGAATGGAATAAGCGGGGGAATGAATATTTATTTTCGTGTAGTAAAACTAACAGTACCACTTTTATTAATCTATACAGTTCCGCGTTTAATGAAAAACATTGATGACTACAAAAAATTATTTGACCTTTTGTTTATTGTTTTTATAACCGGATTCGCTGCTCAGATATTCAATGTGTACACCGGCTTTAGTCCTGCAAGTAATTTTAAGTTGCCCGAAAAAACTGAAGATGAAGTAGAAAAGGGAGAAAATTTAAGGAGTTTTTACAATTGTGTAATCACACTCATGAGTTTGCTTGCTTCCTTGTTTTTCCTTTCTATAAAAAAGGACAAGTATTTTCCGAAAGTATATCTCTATATAATAATTGGGATGACTTTTTTTATGGCATTTTTATCGGCAACAAGAGGTTGGATCATTTGCATGGGTGTGGTTATTGCATTATTCTTTATTATTGTTGAAAGGGGTAAAAATTTAGGCCGTGTTGCTATACTTTTCATTTTACTGGTTGGGCTTGGAATGAGCAGTAAAAAAATAAGAGACCAAACTTATTTTGCTCTGGAGAGATTTATGACACTGGAGGCCCTTGCCGGTGGGGATGAAACAGCAGGCGGAACTTTGGCAAGATTAAATGAGCGTGGTCCAGCAGTAATGGCAGTCTGGGCAGATAATCCTATATTTGGCTGGGGTTTTTCTAATGTTTACTTTGCGAAGAATGATGGACATGTTGGTAATCATAATCTATTGATGCATTCAGGGGTTGTTGGTTTTTCGTTGTTAATGATCTTTGTTCTATTTGTGAATATTACAATGTATACTGTATATAAATCATTCGCTAATAAAAGCAAGTACAAGTATACACCTTTGGTCTTTATTGTTTTTTTTATAGGTTATTTCATAATACATAGTTCTTCAGGCCAGCAACTGGGGTTTATGGGATATCCTCAAAATATTTTTATGCAGTCAGTTTTTCTTGGTATGTCTTCGATAGTATATGAATTAAGTCAACCTAAAAGAATTTCTTACAAGCAAACCGGAAACGGGAACGCAGGCATCGGTTTACCTAAGGAATAATTTCAATAATGGGAACTGAGATTAGAATAACCCTCAAATAACAGGATAATGGCACACTATACTAAATCACTTTTACTCTGTCCGCAAAAATATTCTTTATACAATTCATTTTATGAAATGCTAAAGACAATATCGGATGAGGTTGTTGGCCTCGATGTAAGAACGAAAATGACCGCAGGCGACATAAAAATTAACACACAGATTTTTAGATTACCGCACGCATTAAGAGCTAAATGGGAAACCCGTTTTTTAAATAAAACCAATAAAATAATTTTGGAGGAATTTGAAAAGCAAAAACCGGATTTGGTTTTTGTATATAACAGTGAATTTTTATTGCCTGAAACCTGTGAATTAATCAAGAAAAAAGCGGAGTTAATCTTTTTTCTTGGTGATAGTCCATTTTATACCC
>CAZRNW010000279.1:0-5313 GCA_964601535.1 uncultured Flavobacteriaceae bacterium | reverse complement strand
GTAATGTTTTTTGCTTTTTTCTCCTGCATGCCATCAATAATCGCAACCACTAAATCAGTAGGTTGTTTATCGGTTACTGTTTTAACCGGACGCTGAGTTGATTTTTTACCGCTTATAGCACGCGCTGATTTCTTCTTTTCAGTATTCGCAATAGCGTTTGCAGCTTTGGTTTCCTTATCTTTTATTAAACCACTCTTTTTCTTAACGACCGCTTTTTTTGCAGGACGCTTTTTACCGCCTGTTGCTAAAGAAGAAGTTCTTTTTTTCTTCGGAGCTTTCTTTGCAGGTTTAGCAGCCTTTTTTGCAGCTGCTTTAGAAATAGTTTTCTTTTCTGATTTCTTCGCGGTTTTTTTTGCCGCCTTCTTTACTTTTTTTATTGATTTTTTAGCCATAAAGGTTCTTAAATACTTAGCTTTTTCTGCTTACTTTACATAAGTTTGCACTAAACAACAAAATTAACCTTTTTGGCTTAATGGCAACACTATTTATAGGGCAAAACAAAGTTTTTTTACCTGTAGCTGAGAGCACCAATTCTTATGCCATTGACCTGTTAAAGAACGTTAATGCTATTGAAGGCACTGTTGTATACACCCACAATCAAACCAAGGGCAAAGGTCAAAGAGGGAACCTCTGGATAACAGAGCCACAGCGGAATGCGACGTTTTCGCTTATTTTAAAACCCACTTTTTTAAACCCGAATAACTCTTTTTATTTAAGCAAAATAACTGCATTGGCGCTGTATGACGTATTGACTGAAATTTTGAGTGGTGGTCAATTTGACATTAAAATAAAGTGGCCAAATGACATAATGGTGAACAATAAAAAAATCGCCGGTGTTTTAATTGAAAACAGTGTTTCGGCTGATGTTTTACAATGGTGTGTTGTTGGAGTTGGAATTAATGTAAATCAAAAAGAATTCGGAGAAATAAAAGGCGCCACCTCTTTGTATTTATTGTGCCAGAAAACAATGGAAGTTGAAGATGTGATTGATCATTTTTATACCCATTTCGAAAAGTGGTATTTGCGTTTAAAAAAAGTGGAACTGAAACTGATAGATGAAACCTATCACAAACATTTATTGGGGATGGGAAAAATGAATACGTTTGAAAAAGATGGTCAGCGTTTTAAGGCAAAAGTTATTGGCGTAAATGAAAGCGGACTACTTATTTTGGAAGCTGAAGATGGCTCCAGAAAAAATCATGACATTAAAGAAGTAAGCTTTATTCTAGATTAAGCAGTTGCTTCAGCGAATTCATTTTGAAATGCATGTCCAGCGAAAAATCAATTTCAAGCGAGTTATCTTTTATATAATTAAAAATAATTAAGGACTTACGGAATGCATTTCCGGCTTCTTCGTCCTTAAATTGTTCGCTGTATCCTATACCCTTCTCATAAAGTAAATCGCCAAGCATTTTTAAATTAGCCTCCTTTAATTGATAGTTTTCCGTGAGTAATTGTATTAAATCTTTATCCGGAAGTTTTTCTGCGATACCGATTTCGATAGAGGTGAATTTTAAAGCAGAAGTATTTATTAACTCTTCCATCTCCGGGAATTTTGAATCTTTTTTTAAACTAAAAACAATTGCCAAAAATTTTCCGAATTCTTCAAACTGTCTTATTATATAGTCCTTTCTATACACGGTTCAGTTTCTCAAAAACATTCAGTACCTGTAGAATCAGACCTGTTTTTTCATCGTTGTTAATGATAAAATCACTAATTGGTGCTTTTTCCTCATCAGGCAATTGATGGTTCATACGCTTTATTACTTCTTCGCGGTTTATTTTATCTCTTTCCATCACCCGTGAGATGCGCAATTCCATAGGAGAAGTCACTAAAATAGTTTTATCGAGTTTTTTGTAAATACCTGCTTCAAAAACCAAAGCGCTTTCTTTTAAAATAAGTTTGTGTTTTGCATGTTGTTGTGCGAATTCTTTAAAATCTGCTTCAACAGCAGGATGAATGATGGCATTTATTTTTTGTAACACGCCCGAATCGCCGAAAATAATTTTAGAAATGTGTGCGGGATTTAATTTTCCGTTCTCATCATAAGCGTTCGTTCCCAGCAAACGTATCACCTGCTCTTTTACTTCCGGCTTGTAATACATTTCTTTGGCCCGGGTATCAGAATTATAAACAGGCACACCCATCACTTCAAACAGCTTTGCTACTGTTGATTTACCACTGCCTATGCCACCTGTTAATCCTACAACCATTAGTTCGATTTCATTAATAAGAATTCCGTTTCCTGCGGTTCAATTGATAAAACATGTGCTTGCGTTGGTAAAATACTTAATTCAACCGGTAATTTATTAATTTGTTTTTTCTGTTTACTGAAATTAACCACGGCTTTAAAATTTTTCTCGCTAATATCGTTAAAATCGTTTTTGGCACTCGAGAATTTCACTTTTACTTTAGCGGGAAATAATTTTGGAGTGAAACCTACAGGACAATTCAGAGCAGTGATTTCAATTTCAATTTCTTTCTGTAGCAATTTATCTGCAGTAATGTTCACACTCACTTCATTTAAATTCAAGTAAACACTTTCCGAAGGCCTCACTAAATTTAATTTTCCCGAATAATTTGTGTTCATCTGATTTAAATACAACGGAACGGTTGAAATGCTATCTATATTCCTTAAGGAAGCGCTATCGCCATTAATGGTAATGAAAGCCGGATTTAAAACAGGTTTTCCTAATATGAATCCTTTATCTGCATTCGCAACAATAATCGGACGCACAGGTACATTTTTGTTCACTCCTCTTTTAGCAGCGAAAAACAATGTATCAGGGCTGATTTTTTTTATATCCACATCGAATTTGGTGGCTGATTTCAGATTAATATTACCTGAACTGATTGCATAACTTTGTGATTTATTATCGCCTTTAAGAGAATTAAAATCAACAGTCATTTCATTAAAAGGCCGGTTTAGTAAAACAAAAAATAATTTCAGTCCGCTTGTTTTAATATCAAACCTCAGCTCGTTTGGTAATTCGGAAAGTAAAGTTTTGTTCGCGGGAAGGTTAATGAACCTTACAGGAATGTTTAAAGAATAGAAATAAGGTCTGTTTAAAGAGTGGCTGAGCCACAGAAAACCCGAAATGGCGAGACAAATCAGGAAGGCCGATGCTTTACCGCGCATTTTCGGTTTAGAGCTATTTCCTTCCTGTTTCGCCAAATGTTATTTAACTGTTTTGATTTAAAGTTGCAGAAGCATCCTGTGAAATCGCGTTTTTCGAGATTTTCATTTTGGTGCCGTCTTCAACCTCCATAATAATGGTTGCATCTTCACGCATCTCAACAATTTTACCGTAAATACCGCCGATGGTTAAAATTTTATCGCCTTTTTTTAAAGCCTCAATGTATTTCTTTTGCTCTTTCGCTTTTTTCATTTGAGGACGAATCATAAAAAAATAAAATACGACTACGATTAGTACCAATGGCAATATCTGCATTAAAGGATTTCCACCTTGCGCTCCACCACTTGGAGCCATTAAAATAAATTGTTGAATCATGTTTATAGTTATTGGTTATTGTTCTTAATTTTCTTCTTTTATTGTTTCCGGAACTACAATATCCGTTTTAATTTTTACAACGCGTGTGCTTGGTTCGCAATTGGTAACAATATTAATGCTTTTTTCCTGAATTCCGCTCTTGCCTTCGCTGCTGAAAACCACATTTACTCTTCCTTCTTTACCGGGTAAAATTGGTTCTTTTGGCCATTCCGGCACTGTGCACCCGCAGCTTCCGTGTGCTGAAGTGATAATTAAATTACTGCTTCCTGTATTCTTAAACTTAAAGGCAAAGGATACTTTTTCGCCCTGCGTTATCCGCCCGAAATCATGAACTTCTTCTTCAAATTTTATCTCAGGTAAATTTCCTTTGTCGCTACCATCCGCTGAGGCTGAATTATTAACATCATTGGTAGAAAGACCGTCTGTTTCTTTTTTACCGCCCGAACAGGCCGCAAGAAAAACCAATAAAACTGCTGCAAAAGCTGTATTACGTAACATGTTCTTAATTTGCCGCCAAAGATAACATTTAATTGATTATCCCTTAAAGGCTAAACTTGACATCCCGGTTTTTTTAACTATATTTGCATGAATTTTATAATCTTAAAATTCACTCCTATGGCTGCATCTTATTTAACGCAGAAGTTTGTCCCCGAAGGGCTGACTTACGACGATGTATTATTAGTGCCCGATTACTCGGAAATACTTCCGCGTGAGGTTAATATATCGAGTTATTTTACGCGCGATATTAAGCTGAATACACCCATCGTTTCGGCAGCCATGGATACAGTTACAGAGTATCAGTTAGCCATTGCCATTGCCCAGGAAGGCGGTATTGGTGTTCTTCATAAAAACATGAGCGCTGAAGACCAGGCCATGCATGTGCGTAAGGTAAAACGCAGCGAAAGCGGTATGGTTGCAGATCCGGTAACTATTATTGAGACTGCTACTGTTGGTGATGCCCTGGCTTTAATGTCGGAAAACAAAATTGGCGGTATTCCTGTTATTGACAAACAACACCGCTTTGTTGGAATTCTTACTAACCGCGATTTACGTTTCGAAAAAAACATGAAACGCCCCGTTCGTGAAGTGATGACATCCGCTAAAGATTCTATCACTGCAAAAGCAGGCATTACTTTAAAGCAAGCTGAAGTTGTTTTACAAGATCATAAAATTGAAAAACTCCCCATTATTGATAAGAACCGCAAATTAGTTGGCTTAATCACTTACAAAGACATTATTAAAATTAAAGTTCGTCCGAATGCCTGCAAAGACACAATGGGACGTCTACGTTGTGCAGCAGCAGTTGGTGTAACACATGATGCTATTGAACGTGTTGATGCTTTAGTGGCTGCAGGTGTTGATGCCATTATCATTGATACTGCGCACGGTCATTCGAAAGGCGTAATTGATAAATTAAAAGAAGTAAAAAGAAAATATAAAGATTTACAAGTCGTTATCGGAAACATAGCAACAGGCAAAGCAGCTTTAGATTTAATGAAAGCAGGAGCTGATGCAGTTAAAGTTGGTATTGGTCCGGGTTCAATTTGTACAACACGGGTTATTGCGGGTGTTGGCGTTCCGCAATTATCCGCCATATTAGATGTTGCAGACGCATTAAAAGGAAAGATTCCTTTGATAGCAGACGGCGGTATCCGTTTTACAGGTGATGTAGTAAAAGCTTTGGCAGCTGGTTCAGGAACTGTGATGATGGGTGGAATGTTTGCCGGTGTTGAGGAAAGTCCGGGTGAGACTATTATTTTCGAAGGACGTAAATTTAAATCATACCGCGGGATGGGTTCT
>CAZRNW010000278.1:0-5336 GCA_964601535.1 uncultured Flavobacteriaceae bacterium | reverse complement strand
AAGTTGGCGAGGCTGTTAACTGCAAGAAAAAAGGCGATGAAAATGCAGACATTCATATTGATCTTATTGAGAAGAAAAACGAAACAGATGGCTGTATGCGTCTCACAGCTGAAATCTCTCCGCATTATCGTCCCGCGAGTTGGAATGTCGACAATCTTAAGGAGATAGCAGATAGACAACTTAAAGTAAAAATTACTGGCCACTTACTTTTCGACGCATCACATGGTGCATGCACAGATGGTGAGGACGGGTACCGTGCTTCTTCCTGGGAGATACATCCGGTTTATAAAATTGAAGTTTACGTAGGAAAAAAATGGGTCCCACTTAATGAATGGGCTGAAGAGGAAGAGTAGAATAAAAAAGCCGCCTTTATTAGGGCGGCTTTATTTTTGCTTATTGATATCGGCTGGTCCCGTCCATAGTTTTCATGAATTCTCATCCACTGGATAAATAATCGCGTCTTTGTCTTCAGTTGTATAATGAATGTGTTCTTGACTACCATTACTTTTGATGATTTTACCGGGAGGATAAGAATTAGGGTAAATAGTATAAATATTTGGAACAGCAATCCTCAACTTTTCTTCATGCACTTTTTCAGTGAAGAAAAATTCTGCGAAACCATAGTCATAATCTATTTTTCCGTAGTATATCTCTTTAATAGAGTTCTCGCCAATATTTTGCTTGATCCATTTATACAAATTGTCAAATTCCATATGCCCGCCCTCAACAATAACCGAATATTCATACTTGGTTAACAGATTCTTCCTTTCTTCGAGATCATCAGGTTCTAGATCTCTATTACCGCCATAAAGGGTTTTCATATAGTCGAAGGATTGTACTTTCATTTGCAATTATAAATATAATAAAAAGCCGCCTTGTTGGGGCGGCTTTACTATTTGCCTTTAGAATCACTTTCGCGTCTTGAATAACCATTTTAGTAACACAGAGACCGAAAAACTCACCACAGCGCCAATAGCTGCTAGGATTGCTGTTTTTAAAATATCTGATGAACCAATGTTCACCAATACGGTCAAGGCCGTTCCTGAAACAGTACCTGCGATAGTTCCTCCGCCAATATGTTGGTGGTTACTCACTACTTAACTAATTCTACGTTTTTAGTAGTGTACCAGCTGTCGATGGTCGCGCATTGTGCATCGCAATCACGCTTGCCAATCAGCTTGTGAACATCTTCGATCGCTGTGTCTAAACTGCGTCCGGCATCTGCCTTTGTCAATTTAGAACCGGTAGCTATCGCGTCGATCAACTCGCCTTTGTTCATGTCGGCGTATTGCACTTTCATGTCAAGCTCAACATCTGTTTTCACTTCGCCACGGCCAATTGATACTGAGTTGTATTCAGCTTCAAGTGTTCCTGCGCAGTCAGACGCGGCGAACTTGATCGTGTCTTCATCTTTTTGCGAAACACGACCTGCGTTATCCTTAGTTATTTGACCTTTTCCGCCAAAAACTGTTTTTAATTTTCCGTTGGCATAGTTGGTTGCTTTAACCTCTAAAACAACGTTTAAGTTTGCTTTTTTTCCGTTTTCCATTTTTTATTTTTTTGGAATTGATACTTGTTTTTGGTTTTCACGCTATCCGGCGTCTGCTTTTGTGAGCTTGGCACTGGCGGCAATGGCATCGATCAATCCTTCTTTCGTTATTTTGATTTCAACATTAACTTCCAGTTCCTGCTCGTTTTGTTGATCGCTTTCAACGTTGAGTTTGACTTCAACGATTATTCGATTCCCAAAACACGCGCGTATTCTTTGGAATAATCCGGCAATAGCAGAAAAAGGCCGGATATTTTTCACGCGGTTATTCATTTTCTCCCTCTTTGCAGGTTACACTTTGTGCCACAGCAGTAGCAACCGCTCCTCCAACAACCATGTATCCGCCAATCGTTACTACAACTGCAGGGATGGCAATTGGTGCTGCCACCAATACACCGCCCGCAGCTGCCAGTATCAAACCAACAGTACGAAGTTTTTTGAAGAACTTGGGAGTTGGAGCGCATAAGCGTTCCACAACGCTCATGTCTCCGGGTATTTTGTTTTCGTTCATTGAATTTCCTCCTTACGCCACATCCACAATTGCTAACGAATTGTGCGCGCCGTTTTTTAGTGAATATTGAATGGTGTTTACCAATTGGAAGAATTCAATTTGTAATAGGAAGATATCAGTTCCCGCACCTGTTGGTGTTCCTGTTGGTGTCAACACCACGTTGTTTGATACCGCATTGATCGGCATGTTTACTACGTTTGATTGAAATACCTGGACCGCACCGGTTGCGAAATTGATACGCGCCCATGCACCTTTAAAAGTTACATGAGTTGCTCCCGGAGGAAATGAGATCTCATCGATCGGCACAAGGCCGTTGATATTGATCACTCCGGTTGATGTGTTCACTGTATAAGGATTATACAGAACACTGCTCAGGATAGCACGGATATTAAAGTTAAAGCCCTTTAATAACAGCTTAGCAGCTGGTAATGCAATTGCCACGCCTACATTTCTTAAACCTCTGGCGCTTGTCGCGTCAAGGTTTTTGATGTCTGTCATCACTTGCGTCAATCGTGATACAACACGATTATCCGCAGCTGTGTTCAGCATCGAAAATAAGGCAGTTCGCAAAGTTTTACCTGCAGCGGCCGAAGCACCGAACTCAGCACCGTTCTCGCGCGTTCTAACGAACGCTGGATCGTTAGCGATGCGTTCAGCGCTAACTCCTCCTGCTTCACGGGCTAAATGACCATCCTGTGTTTTATAATGGGAAATTCCACCGAGCTTCCCTTTATATTTCATAAGACCTGTTTGTCTTGCCATATGATTATAGTTTTAAATGAATAATTGATTGAATTAACTGTTGCAACAGATCTCCCGTTATTTTATCGCGAATAAATCCCGTTCGACACAACAAAATTATTTCAGTAAAATCTCAGATTCAATTTCCTTGTTCGGCTTATTCGGAAAACACCTAATTATGCTGAAATAGTCATTCAGTAAATTGGAGGGTCGGGTATCTTTGCTCTATGGCAACCCTAAGGATAAAGCATGGATAAAGTATGAAAACCAAACGAGCATGCATTTATCCGAAAGACATACAGCGTATCACAGGTAAAAGTGAACGGTATTCCCAAAAACTATTCAACAAGATCAAAAGCCATTTTAACAAATCTAACGGCCAGTTCCTTACCGTCACCGAGTTTTGCGAATACACAGGGCTTGAAAAATCAATGGTAGAAACCTATATTATAGACTGAAAAGGACTGTTAATAATTAAGTTGGTTTAAGCTTGATTAAGATTATTCCGTACATTATATTTGTATCAAGTTCGTTCTTTTTTTGACTTTAGCCAGTATTATTCAGATGGTCACCTGTTTGGTGGCTGGAATGAAATTAAAATTATAAACGATTGATAGTTAAGTTATATAGCGGTTTTAGGGCTTTACCGTCCGGACCGCAAAAGCTCTCAGAAATGAGGGCTTTTTTGCTTTATTTCCTTTATTCCCTTTATTTTCTTTAATAACCATGTTTTGGAACTCCCGAATTCTTTATTAACTTGTACTATTATTAACACCACAATAAAATAACGATGAAAAAATTATTACTTGTTCTTACCATAATCATGGTTCAATCTTTTTGTATTGGACAAAATAATGAGAAATATAATGTCCTGCTTTCAAGCGGAACTATTATTCCGGAAGCTAATTATGAATCTGCTAAATCACAGGTACCTGTGAGCACTGAGTTGTTTAACGGGACTTATTACCGCTACATTCAGTTTAATAACCTCCCTTCTACTGAACAAAAAATTCAGATGGAAAACCTGGGAGTAAAACTCATGCTGTATTTACCCGGACAAACATTTATGGCTGCCATTAAAGCCGGTACCGATTTGAATACGCTTTCTCCTTTTGATATCCGGGGTATTCACACCATTAAACCTGAATACAAATTATTAAATGAATTACAAGTTGCTATCAATGAAAAAAACTATCCGGGTTATGCAGTAAAAGGAAATAATATAGGCATCGGCTTTACAGCTTATCAAAATATCCCATTCCAAACAATGAAAACCTGGCTGCAATCTAACGGTTACGAGATAGCCTATCAGGACGCATTAACCAATTGGTTTGTTGTTTATGTAAAGAAACAGGACATTCTGAGTTTTGTCGCAAAACCTTTTGTTTGTTCAGCCGAATTAATGGACGATGTTCCGCAAGCTGAAAATAATGTAGGCCGTACCTCGCACCGCGATAATTGTTTAGCAACAGATTATTCAGGTGGAAGAAAATACAATGGCGCAGGCGTAAAAGTAATGTTGCAGGACGATGGTATTATTGGTCCGCACATTGATTACCAAGGACGTTTAGGCGGACAGTTCATCACATTCAATTCTGGAGATCATGGTGATCATTGTGCCGGAATTATTATGGGTGGAGTAAATAAGGATCCTTTAACCCGTGGTATGGGTTGGGGTTCTACTATTTACGTTTATGAAGCGTCGCCATCTTACCAGGGTTTTGATAGTATAAATGCTGATTACGGTAAATATGGAATCCGCATTATTTCTACTTCTTATTCGGATGGATGTAATGCAGGTTATACAACCCGCGCTCAGCAGTTAGATATTCAAAACAACAGCATGCCTGAATTAATTCATGTTTTCTCTGCAGGAAATAATGGCACTTCTGATTGTGGCTATGGTGCCGGTGCAGGCTGGGGAAATGTAACAGGCGGACATAAACATTCAAAAAACTCGATTGCTGTTGCAAATCTTGATTATCTGGATGCTGTTAACAGTTCTTCTAGCCGCGGACCTGCGCACGACGGCCGTTTAAAGCCTGAAGTGAGTGGTGTTGGTACAAATGTTTATTCAACGAGCGACCCTAACAATTATGTTTTCAAAACAGGAACATCCATGTCGTGCCCCGGTGTTGCAGGAACTTTTGCGCAATTGTATCAAGCCTACAAAGCATTAAATAGCAATAACAATCCGCCAAGCGCTTTGATGAAAGCGATTGTGATGAATACAGCCGATGATCTTGGAAACCCTGGCCCTGATTACACACATGGTTACGGAAGAATTAACGGATTAAAAGCTGTGAAAACTATTGAACAGGGAAATTATTTAAGCGGAAGTATCTCTAACAGCGGAACAAATACACATAATATAGTTGTTCCTGCAGGTGTACGTAAAATGAAAATCATGACCTACTGGCACGATTATCAAGCTGCCGTAAGTGCAGCCGTTGCTCTTGTAAATAATATTAATACATATGTTACCACACCTTCTGCGTCAACAGTTAATCCTTTAATTTTAAATTACACCCCAAT
>CAZRNW010000277.1:0-5361 GCA_964601535.1 uncultured Flavobacteriaceae bacterium | reverse complement strand
CCGTTGATGTATGGAGCGATAACTAAAGAAACGATTGACATTAATTTAATTAAGATATTCATTGAAGGACCAGATGTATCTTTAAACGGATCACCAACTGTATCACCTGTTACTGATGCTTTGTGTGGTTCTGATTTTTTGTAGAACATCTCACCGTTAATTAGAACACCTTTCTCGAAAGATTTCTTAGCGTTATCCCAAGCACCACCTGCGTTTGATTGGAAAATTCCCATTAACACACCTGATACAGTAACACCTGCTAATAAACCACCTAATACTTCAGGACCGAAAATAAATCCAACAATAACAGGCGTAATTAATGCAATTGCACCCGGCATCATCATTTCGCGGATAGAGGCTTTTGTAGAGATTGCCACACATTTTTCGTATTCAGGTTTTGCTTTGTATTCCATGATTCCCGGAATTTCGCGGAACTGACGGCGAACTTCCTGTACCATGTCCATTGCAGCTTTACCTACTGCTTGAATACATAATGCAGAGAAAATAAATGGAATCATACCACCCACAAATAAACCTGCTAATACAGGCGCTTTATAAATATCAATTGCAGAAATTCCTGCGATACCAACGAAGGCCGCGAATAATGCTAATGAAGTTAAGGCTGCTGAAGCAATAGCAAAACCTTTTCCGGTTGCTGCTGTTGTGTTACCTACTGCATCTAAATTATCGGTGCGCTCACGAACTTCAGGAGGTAATTGACTCATCTCAGCAATACCACCCGCGTTATCAGCGATTGGTCCGAATGCATCGATTGCTAATTGCATTGCAGTAGTTGCCATCATACCTGCTGCAGCGATTGCTACACCATATAATCCTGCAAAATAATAAGAACCCATGATACCGCCTGCTAAAGTTAAAATCGGTATAACAGTTGATTTCATACCAACAGATAAACCACCAATAATATTTGTAGCGTGACCTGTTGAAGATTGTTGAATGATAGACAACACCGGTTTTTTACCCATTGCTGTATAATATTCTGTAACGATACTCATTATAGCACCAACAACAGTACCAACTAATATCGCCATGAATACACCCATTTTTGTAAAGCTTGTATCGCGTAAGAAAATATCACCATCAGGTAACATCCAGTTTACAACAAAGTAAGAAGCGATAACGGTTAAGATCATCGAGGACCAGTTACCCATGTTTAATGCATTCTGCACATTTGATTTTTCATCTTTAATAGTAACAAACCAGGTTCCAACTATAGAGAAAATAATTCCTAAACCACAAATCAACATTGGTAATAAAATTGGTGACATACCACCGAAATTATCTTTCAATGTAATTTCTTGTCCTAATACCATTGTAGCTAAAATAGTAGCAACATAAGAACCGAATAAATCGGCACCCATACCTGCTACGTCACCTACGTTATCACCAACGTTATCAGCGATAGTTGCAGGATTACGAACATCGTCTTCAGGAATTCCTGCTTCAACTTTTCCTACTAAGTCAGCTCCAACGTCGGCTGCTTTCGTATAAATACCACCACCAACACGCGCGAATAATGCGATTGATTCAGCACCTAAAGAAAATCCGGTTAAAACCTCGATTGCTGTTTTTACAGTGTTCTCACCTAAGTCGGCAAACATTGCTAAGAAAGCGATGAACAAACCACCTAAACCTAATACAGCTAAACCTGCAACACCAAGTCCCATTACAGTTCCGCCGGTAAAAGAAACTTTTAGTGCTTGTTTTAAACTTGTGCGTGCTGCTTGTGTTGTACGAACATTAGCTTTAGTCGCTACTTTCATACCAATATATCCTGCAGTAGCAGAAAAAACCGCACCTATTATAAAAGCAATGGAGATAACCCAGCTCGAATGAATTTCTTGTCCATTTACTTCATGTACCGTTCCTGAATAGGCTAATAAAGCTGCGGCAAATACCACAAAAATACTTAGCACTTTCCACTCGGCTTTCAAAAAAGCCATGGCACCGGCTGCGATATAGCTTGCCAATTCTTGCATCTTGGCATCACCTGCATCTTGTTTACTAACCCAGGCTGATTTTATCGCCATTACTAATAAACCAACGATTCCTAAAACCGGAATCAAATAAATAATGTTCTCGTTCATAATACTAATCCTTAATAATATAGGGGTGCAAAAATAGGTATTTTATGGCAATTTTGAAATATTATATTATATTGATTATCAAATATTTATAATAAATATCAGTTTTTTAAAGGGAAGCGATATATTTGTTAATTATTAATGGAACATTTTGATCTCATAGTAATAGGCGGCGGGCCCAGCGGTTACGCAGGTGCTATGCGTGCCCTTGATTTCGGGAAAAAGGTTTTATTGATTGAAAGAAGAAAACTGGGAGGTGCAGGCGTTCACGATGGCGTACTTAGTTCCAAAACTTTATGGGAATATTCGATGAAAATTTCCGCCATCCGCGAAATGATTCCGGAATATAAAGTGAATTTTAAAGAAATGGTGAAAACAGTGAACGAAGCCATTTTCGAGCGCAAAACACAAATGACGGTTCACTCGCAACTTTTACAAAATTCAACGCAACGTTTATTTTATTACGAAAAAGGCTCTGCTTCTTTTCTGGATAAAAATACTGTTGAAATAAAAAAGGAAGACGGCACTTCAAAAAGAGTTTCTGCAGATTATTTTTTAATTGCAACCGGAAGCCGCCCGAGAATTCCAAATAACATTACTGTTGATGAAAAAACAATTATCACCAGCGATGGCGTTAAGAACCTGAAAGACATTCCAAAAAGCATGGTGGTATTGGGTGCAGGTGTTATTGGTTGTGAATTCGCTACCATTTTTTCGAACCTCGGTCAAACAAAAGTCAATTTGATTGATAAAGCCGACCGTATTTTACCATTTGAAGATGCGGATGTAGCAACAGTTGTTACTGAGAGTCTGGTACAACACGGTGCAACAGTTCACAGTGGTTCTTCTTTAAAAAGAATGGAAATTAAAAACGGAGAAGTTGAATATGAACTGGAATATAAAGATGGCAGAAAAGAAATTATTCATGTAGAAAAAGCATTAGTCTCGATAGGCCGTGTTGCAAATGTTGAAAATATGGGTTTGGAAAATGCAGGCGTAAAATTAAATGAACGCGGCAGTATTTGGGACGATGATACGCAAACTAATATCAGCAATATTTTTGTTGCGGGTGATGCCACCACAGAAATTGCTTTGGTAAATGTTGGCGAACGTGAGGCGCGTCATGCTGTGGTAAGAATGTTTGGTCCAACCGTAAAACCACTTACCTATAAAAATATTTCAACTATTATGTTTCTTAATCCTGAAGTTGCTGCCGTTGGAATGAGCGAACAGGATTTAGTCGCGAAAAATATTCCGCATAAAGTGGTGAAACTTGATTACACAACCAATGCCCGTGCTATTGCTATGCGTAAAACAAAAGGTTTCTTTAAAATTATTGTAACAAATGATAACGGCATGCGCATTTTAGGTATGCGTGTTGTTGGTGAACATGCCAGCAGTGCCATTCAGGGTGTTGCTTATTTAATTCATACGAATCAGGGAATACGTGAACTCGCCGAAATGATGCATCCGCATCCAAGTATTATTGAGGGCGTTCAGGAATGTTTAAGAATGTTGCTGAATAAATCGATTTACAAACCTTACATTTTTAACGACCGCCTAAAATGTTACGTTACCGAAAACAGCGTTACTACGCCTGTAAAAAGTTTGATGGAATAATCAGAAGAAAAACGTAAAGCCTGTACCCTTCTCTTTGCTTACCTCCAGTTTTCCGTCTAATTGATCGGTTAATGAATTAATGAGTTGTAAACCTAACGTTTCAGGGTTTTTAAAATTAATTTTTCCTTTCATACCAATGCCGTTATCCTCTACAATTAACCTGCAATGATAATTTGGGTTAACGATAGAACGGAGTTCAACTTTTATTTCGCCACTCTTGTTGTCAGGGAAAGCATATTTGAAAGCATTAGAAAGTAATTCGTTAATGATGATTCCGCAAGGGATAGCTTTATCAATATCAATAAATTTATCCCTGATCTTAATCCGTAAATTCACTTTCACATTGCTGTTTACATTATAAGTTTCAGAAATAAAGCGGACGAGTTCAGAAAAATATTCTTCAGCATTAATCTTAGAAAGATTTTTAGAACGGTACAATTGCTCATGAATAATTGCCATGGTTTTAATACGGCTAATGCTTTCTAAATATTTATCCCTCGCTTGCTTATCAGTAATGCTTTCCGCTTGCAAACTCAATAAACTGGAAACGATTTGCAAGTTATTCTTCACCCTGTGATGCACTTCCTTAATCAATACTTCCTTCTCTGTTAAAGAAGCTTTTACTTTTTCTTCGATGGTCTTGCGTTCAAGGAAAGAGGGAATAGAGACAGCCTCATGCGCATGTTTCTTACTATCCAATTTCAAATATTGACCTATCTTATTAGGTGGCGCCATGATGAACGTACAATGCTTATCGCCTTTTGCGCGGCAGGAAATTTCAACAGCCGTTAAAGGAATTCCAAAACTTTCTTCGCACCAACCGCTTGAATAGCCTGAATTCATTATGCAAACCGGTACTTTCGATTTTTTTCCCGCACGAATCCAACTGTCTGCTTCAAACGAAAAGGGATGATTATATTTTAAAAAATAATTTTCATCGGGACTCGGTTTACTCTCCGGCAAAATATCCACAAAAGCCCATCCTGAATAAGCAAAATGAATTGGTCCCGCCGATAATTTGCTTATCGGATCTTTCAACTTCATTTTTTTATGAAAATTGCGTGCATCTTCTAATCCAATTACGTGGGCAATGTCAAATAAAATGTTTTTTGCAATGCTAATCGCTTCATCCTCACCTCTGTCGCTGTATAATTGTATAAAGGAATTTAAAAAGTCGTACGATAAAGCTGATGCACGCACCAACACATAACGTTCATCATTAATTTCAATGGTTCCTTTCGAGGGTGTAAACTTCAGGTTTTTAAAATATTCACCAACTGTTTCTTCAGCCTTTGTAAAAATTGGAGCGAAAGGTTTCGGAGCTTTAACTTTTGGTTTTGTATCCTTGCTCAATACAATCTCCTTAAGCTTCTTGTTTTCGCTTTTTAAGCCGGCAATCTCAGCTTTTAATTTTACTATTTTAGCCTTTTCGCTTTTCATTCACATTTAAAAATAAGGACTGGGAACCTTTAATCTTCAGAGCGGAATATCAGAACACGTTGCGAAATTACAAAAAAATTGGAACTAAGGTAAAACATTATTTTACTTCAATACCAAAACTGCTTTCCCACCCCGAGCAAGGTTTTAATAATATAATGCCCTCTTTTGATTCTAAATTCTGTTTAGATATTATACT
>CAZRNW010000276.1:4616-5366 GCA_964601535.1 uncultured Flavobacteriaceae bacterium | reverse complement strand
GTTTATTCCCGTTTACAGTTATGCAGCCTGTGCCTGGGCCACCTTAGCTGCTTATGGGGTAATGATGATTGTTTCGTTTGTACTAGGGCAAAAGCATTTCCCGATAAAGTATAATTTAAGGGCTATTTTCGTTTATCTGATTCTCGCGCTTGGTTTTTACGGACTTTCTTTCACTTACCAAAGCATTGATAATCTCATTCTTAAATTAGCTTTGAATAATTTGTTGGTATTATTATTTGCATGGTTGTTTTATAAGTTGGAATTTTCCAATCTAAAGAACGTAAAAAACCAATTGCAATCATGATAACTGTTAAAGTTGTAAACCAATCTAATCACCCCTTACCTGAATATGCTACCGATTTATCGGCAGGACTGGATTTAAGAGCGAATTTAAATTTACCTATCGTATTAAAACCACTCGAAAGAACTTTGGTTCCAACCGGTTTATTCATCGAGTTACCTCTTGGACATGAAGCACAAATCCGTCCACGCAGCGGATTAGCATTTAAAAACGGCATCACCGTTTTAAATTCCCCGGGTACTATTGATGCAGACTACCGTGGCGAAATAAAAGTGTTACTCGTTAATTTATCTAGTGTTGATTTCATCATTAATGATGGCGAACGCGTGGCCCAAATGGTTATTGCAAAACACGAAACCATAAAGTGGGACGGTGTTGCAGCTTTGGAAGAAACAAAACGAGGCGCAGGTGGTTTTGGAAGTACAGGAAAAAAATGAAGTAATGAGAGG
>CAZRNW010000276.1:0-4606 GCA_964601535.1 uncultured Flavobacteriaceae bacterium | reverse complement strand
GAAACAAGACAATTAGAGCCAAGATGCAAGACGCATTTGTATTCCAGAATCTGTCTTGTTTCTTACTGTCTTGGTTCGAAATATGAAAATATATTAATGTTATGAAAACAGTTGACTCTATAAATTTCTCTAATAAACGTGCACTTATCCGCGTTGATTTTAATGTGCCTTTAAATGATGCTTTTGAAGTAACAGATGAAACACGCATTAAAGCGGCAATCCCAACACTTAAAAAAATATTGAAAGACGGCGGCGCTATTGTTTTGATGTCACATTTAGGCCGCCCAAAGGAAGGTCCGACTAACAAATATTCTTTAAAGCACATTGTAAAAAATGTTTCCAAATTATTAGGAACAGAAGTGAGCTTCGCGGATGATTGTATAGGTACGGATGCCTATGCAAAATCGGCTGCGTTAAAAGGCGGACAAGTTCTGTTATTAGAAAATTTACGTTTCTATAAAGAAGAAGAAAAAGGAAATGAAGAGTTCGCACAAAAATTAAGCAAGCATGGAGATATTTATGTGAATGATGCTTTTGGAACTGCTCACCGCGCGCATGCATCTACTGCTGTGATAGCGAAGTTCTTTAATACAGATTCAAAATGCTTTGGTTATGTAATGGCAGGTGAAGTAGCAAGCATTGACAAGGTATTAAACAAAGCAGAGAAACCATTCACTGCAATCATAGGTGGTGCAAAAGTGAGCGATAAAATTTTAATCATTGAACAATTAATGAACAAAGCCAATAATATTTTAATTGGCGGCGGCATGGCCTTTACCTTTGTAAAAGCAATGGGCGGGCAAATAGGCAAATCACTTTGCGAAGATGACAGATTAGATACAGCTAAGTCATTATTAGAAAAAGCAAAAAAAATGGGAGTGAATATTTATATACCGACGGATTCTGTTATTGCGGATAATTTTGCGAATGATGCCAATATCAAGCAATGCAAAATAAATTCTATTCCCGACGGATGGATGGGCTTAGATGCAGGTCCGGAAACCGTGAAGATGAACAACGACGTAATTAAAAATTCAAAAACCATTTTATGGAATGGGCCTATGGGCGTTTTTGAAATGAGCAATTTTGAAAATGGAACCAAGCAAGCCGCCAATGCCAGTGTGGAAGCTACTAAAAACGGTGCCTTTAGTTTAATTGGCGGTGGTGATAGTGTTGCCGCCATTAATAAATACAATCTGGCTGATAAGGTAAGTTATGTGAGTACAGGCGGCGGTGCTTTATTGGAATACATAGAGCAGGGGAGTTTGCCCGGCGTAAGGGCTATAGAAGGATAAAAATAATTTCTTATCTTTATTTCATGATAAACAAAAAAATACTTTTAGCGGCATTTGCAATTGTTTTGTTTTCCTCCTGTAAAAAAACATATCAGTGTTGGTGCACCAACGAAAACGGAAGTTATTTAGCCGGGGAAATTGAGGGAACAAAGCGTCAGGCAAAAAAACAATGCGCAAAACTGGGAGTAATACCAACCACCTGCGATATCCGGTAATATGAGCGTTAACATCAGGGTAGGCTTTGGTTATGACGTTCATCCACTTGGTGAAGGCCGCGAATTGTGGCTCGGCGGCATAAAATTGCAATTTGATAAGGGTTGTGTCGGTCACAGTGATGCCGATGTTTTATTACACGCCATTTGCGATGCACTTTTAGGAGCAGCCAATTTACGGGATATAGGTTTTCATTTTCCCAATACAAATCCAAAGTATAAAGGAGCCGATAGCAAATTACTTCTCAAAGAAGTTGTTGAATTGCTGGATAAAAACGGCTATGCTGTTGGAAATATCGATTCAACTTTAAGCATGGAAGCTCCAAAAATAAATCCGCACATCGAAGACATGCAAAATGTAATTGCCCCGATTTTAAAAGTTTCAAAAAGCGAAATCTCAATTAAAGCAACCACTAACGAAAAACTCGGTTACGTAGGAAGGGAAGAGGGTGTGAATGCTTATGCAGTTGCACTTATTTACAAGAAGTAAGTTTTTAATAAATCTCTTTGTGAACTTTGTGAAAACTTAGCGCCCTTTGCGGTTAAGTTTGCTTCTCACTAATTTCCCTTAGGCTTTTTCAGAAATTTTCCGCGGTAATTTCCCGCATTGTTTGTTACTATGTAAAACACATAAACACCTTCCGGGAAACCGGAAACATCGAGCGTAATTTTTTCAACTGCATTTCCGCTTCCAAACCCTTTTTTTCTGCCAAACCTGTCGTATATATTTATTTCGTAATAATAATTTTTTTGTCCGCTGATGGCAATGCTCAAATTATCTTCAACAGGTTGCGGATAAATCAGCAAATTACTGAACGAAGCTGCTAAATCAACCCGCTTTACCGGCGAATAATCATTTGGAGGAATGTAAATCTGATAAAAGTTGGGAGATAATTTATTCGGACTAAAATCTGTGTAATTATGAACTTCATTAAAAGTAGTACTGCCGCAAATCCCGGGATAAACATAAATTGGATTTAACGTCAATGAATCAGAGCCCTTTAAAACCTGGTATCCTGCACAGGTAACACTCGCCTGAAGAATAGTAAAGTTTAATCTTATTGAATCTCCGAGGGCAATGGTATTGAAATTGTAAATACGTGTTTGGGAACTCAGCTTAAAGCAAATCAGAAAAAGTAATGCCGAAATTAATTTCTTTAAAGTTCTCACTCTACCAAAAGTTTTACATGTTTACATTTTACGTCACCGTAGATCACCAGAAAATAAATACCTTGTTTTAAATTTAATTGATGAGCGTTGATGTCAATTTTATGATTACCGCTGGTAAAATCTTTTTTAGTCACCGGTTCATAAATTAATTTCCCGCTTACATCAATTATCTGCGCAGTTAAATTAGTTTTCTCCTGCAAAGAAAATTCAATGCTCGTTTCTGATTTAAACGGATTGGGCTTTGCATTCAGTATACTTAAATTATCTTTTTTAGAATCTTCAATTCCCAAAACGGTTGGAGAAACCATCGACGTCCAGACACTCAATGCACCGGCACCGGTCATTTGCATCCAAATCGGACGAATCACATTATTATGTGCAGAAATTCCAATGTAATCACCAAAAAAATATGAAGCGCTCGGAGAAAAAACATTTGCATTAATCTGGTAATTCACAAAAGAATTTCCGCCGTCTTTCGAAATGGCTAAATAAACATCTGTGTTATTTCCGCTTGTATAATTTCTCCTGTCGTAAAATACAACGTACAAATAACCTGTCACTTGGTCTATTGTCATCGCACTCATAAATTGTTGCTTCCCCGGCGGATCATCATTCACGCGTTTCGGTAAACTCCATGTTGTTCCGCCATCTGTTGATTTCACTAACCAGATATCAGTATCAAAAACCCCATTGCGCTGATCGCTCCAATTCACATAAATAGTTCCTTTATTCGGACCATTACTTAAATCACAAACAGTATATGGCAATCCATTGCAGCGTTGTACTCCGCTTATAGCATAATCCCAACCACCGGGTGTTGTTGTAATGGTTTTTTCCAATGGCAACCATGTCAATCCTGCGGTGGTTGATTTTTGAAACATTAAACCTTTTTTACTGGCCCATGAAACATAAACTTCACCTAGCGGACCATTGGCAGGTGTTGCCCCTTCAACAGTTGTGTCCGAATCAATACAATCGCCAGCATAAAAAGATAAACGGTAAGGCGCCGACCATGTTGTCCCGCCATCACTTGATTTTGAATAAAGAATTAATGAACTATCCGTTGCGAGAGAGCTTCCATAATCATCAAACTGTGTCCATGTTGTATGAATTTCGTTATTGTAAGGATTCACAATAACGGATTGTTTATCCTGCGCTTTTGTTCCGTTTTTTCCAATCCCAACACAAGTGGTATAAGTCTGCCCGAAGTTGCCTGATTTCTGAACAACAATTCTGTCAATCCATGAATTCCCCGGTCCCGCAGGAGGATTTGAAAGATGAAAATAATAACAGGCATTGGCAGTATCCCATGTTAAAATTGGGTCGCCCCAAACACCATAAGCCGAACATGCCAAAGTAGAAACTGACCAGGTTGCGCCGGCATCATTACTCCGGTACATGTTGTTAAGGTTAGCGCCTGCTACAATTTGATTGGTATTTTTGGGGTTTATTGCGATGCTAACTTCTTCAGGACTATTACTTGTACTGATTAATATATTGGGAAACTGTGCGTAACCAATTGTAAAGCCAAACAATCCAATAAATGGAAGTAAAAAACGGTTCAATTTCATAATTTATTTAAAGTTACTAAAACATAAGCTAAGATGTAATAATTCCTTATAGTTAATTAACAATTTGATGTAAAAATCATACATTAGCGCAAAATTTTGATTATGGAACGGAGTCAGATTACCACTTATGTTAACGCTAATAAAGAGCGTTTTTTAAATGAGCTTTTAGAGTTACTTAAAATACCGTCAATCAGTGCAGATCCAAAATACAGTGCTGATGTAAATAAAACGGCTGAGGCTGTAAAAAAACGTTTGGTCGAAGCAGGCGTAGATAATGTTGAGATTTCAAAAACAAAAGGTTACCCGGTAGTTTATGGCGAAAAAATAATCGACCCGAAAAAACCAACGGTGATTGTTT
>CAZRNW010000275.1:0-5372 GCA_964601535.1 uncultured Flavobacteriaceae bacterium | reverse complement strand
CCCTGCAATCATAAGTTTCATTCTTTTGATGACAGGAATTGTATTCGACAATGTCATCACGCCTTCTTTCTTTAAAGGGTTCATTCGTTTAGTATGGTACATAGTATCATACATTCCGGTAGGAATTCCTGTTATCAAAGATGCATTCAAATCAATAATGAAAGGCTCGCTTTTTTCAGAGTTTTTTTTAATGACCATTGCAACTATTGGAGCCTTCTATATTGGCGAATATGCCGAAGGAGTTTCTGTTATGCTTTTTTATGCCGTTGGTGAGTTATTTCAATCGGCAGCAGTTAAACGTGCGAAAGGAAATATCAAAGCCTTGTTAGACATTCGTCCTGACATGGTAACTGTTTTAAGAAACGGAATTCCAATTACAATTTCTCCTAACAAAGTTTTGGTTGGTGAAATCATACAAGTGAAACCCGGTGAGAAAGTGGCGTTGGATGGAATTTTACAAAGCGAATCATCTTCATTCAACACAGCGGCACTAACCGGAGAAAGTAAACCAAGTACAAAGCGAAAAGAAGAGCAAGTATTAGCAGGAATGATAAATCTTAATGTTGTTTCAGAAATAAAAGTATCCGCTTTGTTTAAAGACAGCAAGCTATCAAGAATCCTGGAATTAGTTCAGGAGGCAACCAAACAGAAAGCCCCAACACAATTATTCATTTCAAAGTTTGCGAAAACGTATACCGCAATTGTTGTGTTTTTAGCAGTTGGAATTTGTTTACTGCCATTGCTATTCGTAAATAATTATGTGTTTAATGACTGGTTATATCGTTCGTTGGTGTTTCTTGTTATTTCTTGCCCCTGTGCTTTGGTAGTGTCTGTTCCATTGGGTTATTTCGGAGGCATTGGTTTAGCTTCAAAAAATGGTATTTTGTTTAAGGGTTCAAATTTCTTGGACATTATGACCAAGGTAGACACAATTGTAATGGACAAAACAGGAACTCTCACTAAAGGAGTTTTCAAAGTTCAACAAATTGTTTCTATTGGAATTGATGAAAAGGACTTACTAAAATTGGCAGCAGCAATTGAAAGTAAATCTACACATCCCATTGCTGTTGCTATTACTAAACACGCAGGGGATTTAACTAAGGGTGTCATAATAGAAAGAGTTGAAGAAGTTTCAGGTCATGGATTGGTAGGCAGAATAAATGGACAAGAAATTTTAGCCGGTAATTTAAAACTCCTGAAAAAAAATAATATTCCTTATGATAATTCATTAGAAGATATTATTGAGTCAATAGTTGTTATTGCGGTCAATAATAAATACGCAGGTTACATTACAGTTGCCGATGAGTTAAAAGATGACGCAAAACAAACCATAGCTGATCTCAATAAACTAAACTTGAATGTGGTGATGCTTTCGGGTGATAAGCAAAGTGTGGTTGATAAAGTTGCTAAAGAACTTAATATCAAAAATGCCTTCGGAAATTTATTACCTGAAGACAAGGTTAACAAAGTTCTTGCATTGAAAAGTGAAAATAGAACAATTGCTTTTGTTGGAGATGGAGTGAATGATGCTCCTGTGATTGCTCTTGCAGATGCAGGAGTTGCGATGGGAGGCTTGGGTAGTGATGCCGCCATTGAAACTGCGGATATTGTGATCCAAAATGATATGCCATCAAAAATTGTATCGGCTATTAAAGTAGGAAAGATCACGAGAAGTATTGTTTGGCAGAGCATTATACTTGCATTGTCCGTAAAAGTAGCTGTAATGGCTTTAGGAGCGGGAGGCATTGCTACCCTTTGGGAAGCTGTATTTGCAGATGTAGGAGTGGCATTATTAGCTATTTTGAATGCTGTAAGAGTGCAAAAAAAGAAAGTTTAATTCATAATTTTAATAAAACTTAGGAAATGGAAAATAAAAAGTTGTTTTTGACATATGTTTTAGCTGTAGTGCTATTTCTCCCATTGTTATTTATTCAATGTAACAGTTCTCAGAAGAAGGATAAATCTACTTCTGACGAGACTTCAGTTAAAGATTCGTGCTGCAAAAACCCAAATCAGGTCGATAGCCTGAAGCAACATATTACAAATTCAATGCAATCAGAAATTACTTGTCCGAAATGCGGAAATAAAAAAACGGAAACCATGCCTACCGATGTTTGTTTACTTTCATATTCTTGCCAAAAGTGTCAAACAGTTTTGCACCCGAAAGAAGGAGATTGCTGTGTTTTTTGTACTTATGGAGACCACAAATGTCCTTCAAAACAATAAGATTGGATTCCAGTAAAAAAGAAGTCATTATGGCAAAGACAATAGAACTAAAATCAACAATAACTTGCCCAAAATGTGGGCATAAAAAGGAAGAAATAATGCCAACTGACGCTTGCGTCTATTTTTACGAATGTGAGGGCTGTAAGGCAAAATTAAAGCCCTTGGAAGGAGACTGTTGCGTTTATTGCAGTTATGGCACAGTTAAATGCCCTCCTATGCAAGCTGGGGAACATTGCTGTTAGGATAATTTTAGAAATCTGCTGATTTTGATTTTATTTAATACATTTGCCTCAAGGAAATTAAGAGGCGATTCTTTGAATTAAAGAAGCGATTTCCAACTACGAGAATTCATCAGAATCCTAAGTGATTGAAAATCATCAATAAAGTTCGATAAATCCAACCCGTAGGGTACGATTTTAAAAGCCCTTTTTTGGGCTTTTTTTGTAATTTTAGAAAAATGAAGAAACCCAGCTTTGATGAAATTTATATGGAACTTGCCGAGAAACTGGCTCTCCGTTCTCATTGCGTAAAAGCCCAGGTTGGAGCAGTTCTTACAAAAGATACACGCATCATTTCACTGGGTTATAATGGTCCGCCCGCGGGTACACATAATTGCGATCAAGAGTGGCCCGAGCATGGTTGTCCGCGCGATAGCAAAGGCAGTTGTTCATTGGCTTTGCATGCCGAACAAAACGCAATCTTATACGCCGCACGCAATAATTTTTCGATCGACGGTTCAACTTTGTATGTTACATTATCACCTTGCATTGCTTGTGCCCGTGTTATTTTTTCGGTTGGAATCAAAAAAGTTTTTTATAAAAACAGTTACGCCAAATTTAAAGGAATTCCGAGCGATGAGGGTGTTGATTTTTTGAGAAAATTTGGCGTCGAAGTTTTACATCATCCCTAAATTTTGAAGAAGAAAATTTCAAAATATTTTATTTTTCTCCCGCTTTTTTTCCTTTCCCTTATTTCTTATTCCCAAAAACCACCTGAGCCGAAAGCTCCTACTAAAGCAGCCGAACAAAACAAAAAAGCTATCCGGAAACAAGAGCGGAAAGAGGCAAAGGAAAGGCGCAGAATTGAGAAAGAAGAAAGAAAAGCAATTAAAGCTTATCACAAACGGCTTCAGACTAAAAAAGTGAGAAAGCGGATGAAGAAAAGCCGGAAAAAAGCCATCATGAATAATACCAACAAACGCGAGCCCTGGATAAAAAGAGTATTTAAAAAGAAGAAAAAAGTCTAGGTATTATAAATAATATTCCATTGACTTTTCTAATCAATTTTAAAGTACTAACCGCCAGTCTTAATTACTTTTTCTTAAACCATATAAGCCCCCAAACAGCCCACTTATCCAATTCATCTTACCACATTTAAAAAGGGGAAAGAGAACTGAAAATAACGTTGTAATATTGTGTTAAAGTATGTTAAGCTATCCTTATACTTGTGATTCTAATGAAAAACAGTTATTGTTTGATTGTCAGTATATTAGAAATTGTAAATAAAAATATTTGCACAATAGAGTAGCCGTTCATATTTTTAAGCTTTTTAACAAAGTAGTATTTAAGTTAATTTAACAATATGTTTAGAAAAATTTACCTTTTTGCAGTCGGCTTGCTTGTGTGCAGCTTTAGCGCTTTTGCCCAAAATAACTCGGGCTCTATCAAAGTTACCTTGAAAGATAAAGGCAACAACGAAGCCATTCCGTTTGCTAACGTTGTAGCTTACCAGAACGGTGTTCAGGTAGGTGTTGGTACAACTAACATGGATGGTGAATGTGTTATCAAACCTTTACCTCCTGGAAAATACGATGTGAAAGGCGTTTACGTGGGTTATCAAGCCTCCGAAGTTAAAGGTGTTTTGGTTGGTGAAGGTAAAACTGCTTATGTAAACATTGGTCTTTCAAATGGAGAAGGTGTTAAATTAGATGAAGTTGAAATCGTAACTTATCAGGTTCCACTTATTGATCCGGATATGAAGCAAGGTCAGACTGTTGACCGCGAACAATATCAGAATATGGCTACCAAAGATATTAACTCGGTAGCAGCAACTACAGCAGGTGTTTATCAGTCAGACGAAGGTTCAGGAATTAACGTACGCGGTGGTCGTGACGGAGCTACAACATATTTTATCGATGGTATTAAAGTTGTTGGTGGTTTATCAGGTTTACCTCAGCAATCTATTGAGCAAATTAACGTAATTACAGGTGGTTTACCTGCGATGTACGGTGATGCAACTTCAGGTGTTATTTCTGTAACAACACGCGGACCACAAAGTAAATTTGGCGGAGGTGTTGAATTAATTTCATCACAGTTAACTGATGCTTATGGATACAACTCCTTAGGCTTTAGTTTAGGCGGACCAATCTTAACCAAAACCGATTCGAACGGTGTAAAAAACACAATGATTGGTTTCTTTATCTCAGGTCAGGGAACTTATCAAAAAGATCCGGATCCTTCTTATATTAAAGTTTACAAATTAAAAGACGATAAATTAAAAGAGATTCAGGAAACTCCTTTGGTTCCGTCAAGATCCGGTTCAGGTTTTAACAAGCAATTAGAATACGTTACGAAGGATGATTTTACTCAAGTTAAAGCGCGTCAGAATGTGGCAAGCCGCAACATTAGCATGAATGGTAAAATTGATATTAAGGCCACTAAAAACACAAATATTACTTTAGGTGGTGCTTATGATTATAATAACAGACATGAACTAACTTACACCTATTCATTATATAATGCAGAAAACAATCCTCAGGTGATAGGAAAAAACTGGAGAACTTATATCAGATTAACTCAGAAATTCGGAAATAGTTCTGCAAATAGCACGGATAAAGAAAAAGATCAGTCCATTGTAAAAAATGCGTTCTTTAGTTTCCTTGCGAGCTACGATAAAACTTCGCACTTGCGTCAGGATGATACCCATAAAGATAAGTACTTTGATTATGGTTACATCGGTAAGTTCAACCGTACTTTCTCTGAGCAGGAAAATATTTTCAATTATCAGTTTAATCCTAAGATGATAATTGGTAATGATACGGTTCAGGCATGGGAATATTTAGGAAGAACAGAAAACCCTACAACATTTGAAGCTTCCGATTTAAATTATAATATGGCTCGTTACACTTCTTACTTGAGCGATTATTA
>CAZRNW010000274.1:0-5374 GCA_964601535.1 uncultured Flavobacteriaceae bacterium | reverse complement strand
AGAACTCAGTAAAGAAATTAAAATCACCGATAAAGAGCAGAAAATTATTAAAGATTATATCAACGATAATAATTATAAAATTGTGGCCGAATTACCCAATAAAATAGTGATACTTGAGCATAAAAAGGGGGGCGGCACGGATGTAGTTGCTAAGGGAAAATCGGTAGTTTTAAGCTATAAAGGACGTTTTTTTAATGATAGTTTATTCGATAATCCGCCTTATCCTCTTCAGTTTAATTATGGTACACCCGACCAGGTTTTAAAAGGTATAAATTTTGTTATAAAGGGCATGCATAAAGGTGAATTTATCAAAATAATATTACCTTCGTACCTCGCTTATGGAGAAGGCGGAAACACCAACGGAACCGTTGCGGCGTTCACTCCTTTGATATACGAAATAACAATAACAGACATAAAATAAACCAACATGAACAAATCCCTATTACTTACAACTGCAGGTGCTGTTTTAGCATTTACAGCTTGTAAAAATTCTGAATTCGAAGGCTATACAAAAGCTGAAAACGGATTGCATTACAAATTTTATACACAAAACGAAGGTAACGTAAAACCAAAAGAAGGTGATGGCGTTGCATTCTCATTTGTGATTAAGCAATATTCTAAGGATTCAGTTTTAGTGGATTCAAAAAACATTACCGGTGATGGTACCGGTGTGTTTAAATACAGATTACCGAAATCTTCTTTTGCAGGAAGTATTGAAGATGGTTTGGCAATGATGGGTAAAGGCGACAGTGCATCGTTCATTATTAATGCAGATTCATTTTTCTTAAAAACACAAAGGGCCCCATCTTTACCACCGCATATTAAACCGGGCGATCATTTATTGGTTTTAATCAGTGTAAGAGATGTAAAAGGACAAGCAGAACTTGAAGCTGAACAAAAAAAGCAGCAAGCTGAGATGGAGAAAAAAATGATGGAGCTTCAACAAGCAGAACAACCGGCCTGGGAAAAATATTTGGCCGACAATAAAATTACTACCAAACCAACTGCAAGTGGTTTAATTTATATGGAGATTAAAAAAGGTTCAGGCGCAAAACCGGCAGCGACTGATCAGGTTGTTGTTCACTATACAGGAACCTTATTAGATGGCACGAAATTTGACAGTTCAGTTGACAGAGGGGAGCCTGCTACATTTGGATTAACGCAGGTGATTCCGGGTTGGACTGAAGGTTTACAGTTAATGGGTAAAGGCGGAAAAGCGAAATTAGTTATTCCATCTTCATTAGGCTGGGGCGCTCAGGGTTATCAGGGAATTCCTCCGTATGCAGGTGTAACTTTTACTGTGGAATTATTAGATATAATTGGTCCGCAGGCAACAGTGACTCCGGGTGGTAAGTAATGAAGTACAGCAAAGCAGACTTCATTATAAATTAAAAAAAGCTAAAATTAAACAACATGAAAAATTTAGTAGTATTAGCAGTACTTGTTTTAGTTAGCAGTGCTGCGTTTTCACAAAAAAAAGAAAAAGCAAAAATCAGTAAAATGGACAAAGAATTTTTAGATAAACAAGCCGATGGCCTTTATGCCAAATTTGAAACTTCAAAAGGAAATATTTATTGTCAGTTGGAAATGAAAAAAACACCAATGACGGTAGGTAACTTTGTAGGACTAGCAGAAGGAAAAATTAAAAATACTGCAAAAGCAGAAAACACACCTTATTACGATGGATTAAAATTCCACCGTGTGATCCCAAGCTTTATGATTCAGGGTGGTTGTCCTCAAGGGACAGGCATGGGCGATCCGGGTTATAAATTCCCTGATGAAATTGATACAACATTAAAACATGCCAAACCTGGTGTTTTATCAATGGCAAACGCCGGACCGGGAACAAATGGAAGTCAGTTTTTTATTACACACGTTGCAACACCTTGGTTAGACGGAAAACATACTGTGTTCGGACATGTTGTGCAAGGTCAAGATGTAGTTGATAAAGTTGCAGGTAACGATACACTTAAACGCTTAGTTATTTTACGTAAAGGAAAAGATGCTGAGACTTTTGATGCTGCAAAAACATTTGAAACTGCCAAAGTTGATTTGGTGAAGCGCGAAGAAGAAAAAATTAAAGCCGAGCACATGGAAATGGAAAAAATCCTGAAAGAAAAATATTCTGCAGGAAAAGTTACCGGCAGCGGCTTAAGAGTAATTACTGAAAAAGAAGGAACAAGTAAAGGAATTAATCCGGGGGATAATGTGACTTTCCATACAACGGGTTATTTATTAAACGGAACTAAGTTCTGGTCTTCTTATGATGGTCCTGCACAGCCTTTATCATTACCATTAGGAATGAAGCCGCCGAAATTAATCGCGGGCATGGAAGAAGGTATTATGTTAATGAAAGAAGGTGGTAAAGCTAAATTGGTTATTCCGCCGCAATTAGGTTATGGTGATGCTGGTTCTCCTCCTGCAATTCCGCCGAAAGCATGGTTGGTATTTGATGTTGAAGTAATAAAAGTTGGTCAGTAGTTAAAAATGAGCGAAGAAACTAAAGAGGCGGTTACGAAAATCTTAACCGATTATCTTGAGCAAAACGGCCACCGCAAAACGGCCGAACGCTTCGCTATTTTAAATGAGATTTATTCGCACGAAGGGCACTTCGATATTGAGAGCATTTACCTGATGATGAAAAATAAAAGGTACCGTGTAAGCCGCGCTACCCTTTATAATAATATCGAGTTGCTGCTGGATGCAGGTTTGGTTATTAAACATCAGTTCGGGAAAAACCTGGCGCAATTTGAAAAAGCTTACAAATACAAACAGCACGACCATTTAATTTGCAGCGATTGTGAGCGGGTATTTGAGTTTTGTGACCCCCGCATTATGCAGATTCAGAAAATGACGGAAGATTTACTGAATTTTGATATTTTTCATCATAGTTTGAATTTTTTCGCAAAATGCCGTAATTTGAAAGAAAAAGGCAAGTGTGAGCACCTCACAACACGTAAGACATAAATAATTCCAAATATGCTATTTAATTTTTCCATATCCGAACAGCCAAGCTGTATAGTTCTTTCACTCGAAGGTGAATTAATTGAAAAAAATCAGGCTATTGATTTATTAAAAAAGGTAGATGAGATAATAGCTTCAGGCAAAACAAAAATTGCCATTAACCTCGCTAATTTAAAATACATGAACAGCAGCGGACTCAACACTATGATACAATTGCTTACCAAAGCAAGAAACGATGGTGGAGAAGTGGTGATTTGCAACATGAACAAAAAAATTAATGAATTGCTTCTTATCACTAAATTAAATACACTGTTTAAGGTTGTTGAAACTGAAGCAGAAGCGATTAGTTTATTGGGAAAGTAGAATGAATTTCTTCACCGGATTTTTTAAAGGATTTGGTAATTGCTTTAAAGCATTTGATGTTTTATTTAATAAAGGCCTCTGGCCTTTTTTGCTTTATCCCTTAATCATTTGGATTATTACCTGGATACTCACTATTCTTGGTATTACTTTACTGGCCGATTTTATTGCAGATTGGGTGAAAGATAATTTAGCTTTCGAAAGCATTCCTGATGATGGTCATTGGTTGTCTTTTGCAAAACCTTTTTTAACGGGATACTTTAGTGTTATTGTATTTTGGGTGGTGAAAATTTTATTCTGGTTTATTTCCGGTACTTTCTCAAAATACATTTTATTAATTGTGCTTTCGCCGCTGTTTGCTTTGCTTTCTGAAATTGCGGATGAAAAATTAACGGGACAAAAATTTCCTTTTTTATTTCCGCAGTTATTAAAAGATGTTTTGCGCGGCACCATGATTAGTTTGCGTAACATGATGATTGAATTAGGTATTATCACGCTTTGTTTTATTATTACTTTATTATTCCCGCCGCTTATTTTTGTTACAACGCCTTTTTTATTATTTGTATCGTGGTACTTTACCGGTTTCTCATTAATGGATTACAACACCGAACGCTATCGTTTTAATGTGGGCGATAGCGTAAGATTCATCCGTAAAAACATGGGAGTAGTAATAGGTATTGGTTGCGTTTACGGTTTGTTTATGAGTATCCCCACTTTTGTTGGCGATATCATCGGACTGATGTTTGGTCCGGCCTTAGCTGCGCTGGGCGCTACGATTTCTTTTTTGGAGATTAGAAATTCTGGAACTAAAGCCTGATCCCAATCACACAAACATCATCCACTTGTTCCTGCTCACCTTTCCAAATGCTGAAGGCAGTTTCTAGTTTTTCTTTTTGCTGATGGAGCGGGAGGGAAGCAATTTGATTTAAAGTATCACTAAATTGTTTGTACTTGAATTTTTTTCCTTGTGGTCCGCCAAACTGGTCGCTGTAACCGTCGGTTAACAAATACAAAACATCACCTTTCTTATAATTCACGGTTTGTAAAGTAAAAGAACTTTGTTTTTCACCCTGACCAACCGGCATTTTGTCGTAAGCCAATTCGTTCATTTGGTTATTAAAAAGCAAGACGCGGTTGTTGGCGGAAGAGTAAGTGATGGTGCTGTCCGCTTTATTAAAACAAACCAGCGTTCCGTCGAAACCGTCTTTCTGTTCTTCTTTAGAGATACTTTCAATTAATTTTTTGCGCACATAATTAAAAATCTCATTCGGCGCGTAAATTCTTTTTTCATTTATAGCCTCACTTAAAAAGCCAATGTTCAGTAAACTCATGAAAGCTCCCGGTACGCCGTGACCGGTACTGTCGCACACTGCTAAGTAGAAGAGTTGGGAGTTGTTAGTTGGCAGTTCGGAGATGTTTTTCTGCTTTTTGCTCCCAACTCCGAACTCTTCACTCCGAACCGAAGTGGCCCAATAGAAGTCGCCGCTCACAATGTCCTTCGGTTTAAATAAAATAAAATGTTCCTGTAAATTTTCCTTCAAAAAATCTTCATGCGCCAATAAAGTGTACTGAATCCGTTTCGCGTAATTAATCGAATCAACAATGGCTTTTTGTTTTTCTTCAATAATTATTTTTTGCTTGGTAATTTCTTTATTGGCCGATTGTTTGTTACGGAAAGCCCTGAATGAAATAAATGCAATAATCAGCATCAAAATAAAACCAAAAACACCGCCGTAAGTAAATAAACGTTGTCTCGCTATTTCATGATCGTGTTTGTTTTGTTCTATCATCCGTACATTAGCCTGAGCTATGCTGTCGGCCGCCGACTTTTTATCGTATTCTGATTTGAACTGCTGACGCAAAATGGCTTTTTTATTTTCGATGCGGCCAAGGCTATCACGCATTTTAATATGCAGCTCGAACATTTCCAAAGCCAAATCTTTATTTTTGTTTCTGTTAATTTTATAAAGTGTAAAAGCCGGATGTGAAATCAGATAAGGATAACCAACGGTTTTTGCTAGTTCCAGTGCTTTTTGTGAGCAATCTTCGG
>CAZRNW010000273.1:309-5376 GCA_964601535.1 uncultured Flavobacteriaceae bacterium | reverse complement strand
AAGATTATCGATGGCCGGATTTTTTTCACCCGAATATTTCAATAAACGGTTTCTTTCTAAAACCATTGTATTATACAAAGCTATTTGTCCGGATAAAGCTTCATCGGATATATCAATATTATTAGGAATAAGACTGTTTGCATTTTGTGGTTTTGCAAGGTACTCTACCATATAGTCTGCAATTTTCTTTTGCATGTGAGCATCTATGAGAAGTTTCTCGCTTCCCTCTCCGGATTCAAGAAGTAAAGTTCCGTCTGTTTTTATATCAAATAATTTGTTCTTTCTTTTGAATTCCTCAACATAACCTTCCACTTCATTTAATTCTTTTGAGATGAAATCTATACGTTCAGAAATAAAATTATAAGTATTTAAACTTACCTGATTCTTATCTGCAATAGCGTCAAGGTTATGCTGTTTAATCAGGTTATTTACTATATCCACAGCTTTCTTTGGTAAGGGGTCGCGAAGGGATACTGAGATGGCGCCTCCATTTTTTGTAATAGGTGTAATTTTTATTGCGCCAAGGTAACGATCCACAACTCCGTTAAAAGGATTAATGATAATCCTGAAATCTTTTTTATAGTAAGATTGATTCGCGTTTTCGGTGGCAGCAATTATAAATTTACCGAAAGGCATAGCGATTGTGTCACCGAATTTATAATGACCTATAACTGTTTTACCCTTCCCGTCTTTTAAGATGAAATTTTTATTATCCTCGGGATAAATCAGCCAATTACCCACCACATCAACAGAATCAGCAGCAACGTAACTTGCCGTATACGGGGTTTCAAGATAGCGTTCATGCTCAATGGGCAAACCATAAGAAAAATACTGAACTTTTAATTTCAGTTCTTTTACTACTAAATTCATTAAAGAACGCGATTTCAGTATCTCTATTTCGTTATCAATATTCTTGCTGTTTTTTAATATACCCAAATCTTCAAACGCGCTTAATTCATCTGAAATATCAGTACCCTTTCTTTCATCCTTAATCAATAAACTGGCATTGACTTCGTAAACGGGTGTTTGATACCTTAAATAAGTATAGCCAAGTGAAACACCAAGTACTGCGCTTAGCAAAAACCATTTCCAATACGAAATGTATTTGGCAACCACATCTTTAATGTTGGTACGCGTAGATTCATTAATATCTAAATGCTGATTTCCGTCTTCCATACCTACTTAATTCTAAAATTTATCATTACCGTTAAAATAAATGTGGTTACAGACACGATTAATGCAGCATTCGACGGGTTGATTGCTGTGGAATTGAGCTTTGTCTTATTCGGTTCAACATAAATTACATCATTTTGATTCAGATAATAATCAGGTGATGAAAACAAATCATTAGCGGTAAGATCAACACTATACTTGACTTTTTTACCCTGCTCTTCACGGATAACTAAAACATTCTTACGTTTCCCGAATATTGACAGATCTCCGGCAAGTCCTATTGCTTCAGGAAGTGTTATCCTTTCATTCGGAATGGTAAAACTTCCGGGATCGTGAACTTCGCCCAGAACCGTAATTTTAAAATTCAAAATTCTAACAATTATGCTTGGATTAGTTAAATAAGGCCTCAGCTTTATCTTCAGAGAGTCGATAAATGCATTCCTGGATAAACCACCAACTTTTATTTTTCCTATAAACGGAAAATCAATGTTACCGTCAGTATCTATTAAATATCCGGAAGGCGCAGGCGTCCCCTGGGAATAACCACCCATTGAACTTGTTGTTCCGTTTGAAGGCAAATTAAATGGCTTGGCTGTTTCCGGGTCAACGCCCATAACAATGATAGAAAGAAGATCATCTGTATGAAAAACCGGGTTATAGCTTTTTGAAGCTTCCCCTTTGATATCCCCCTGAAAATAGACCATATTTTTTCTTGAGACGCAAGAAACAAGCAAAAATGAAATGAAAAAATATAAAATATATTTACAACTAATCTTGTTCATTTATTGTAAGAATTTAATGTTTAAAGATAAGCTATTTATACTATAAAATAAAATTATTACACGCAGGGCTATTTATTATGAAAGTCTGGAAATCTGCTTGAATTGTAAGGAAAAAGCGGAAGATTCAAAATATTCCTGCCGTGTTTTTCTATTAGCGTAAATACAAAAGTTCATTAATACTTCCATGCACAGGGCAATACCTAGTTTCGTATTAATCCTTTCACATCTAAAGCTAATTTTTTGCTAAATACTTTTGATCCTTCATTATTCATATGGCTCCAATCGGAAAAGAGAGAAATGTCAAGGTTAATGTCAGAACGTAATTTTATATTATAATTTAAAATTGGAATATTAAACTTCTCCGCAAGGGTATCAATAATTTTTAATGATTCCATTTTATTGTAAATAGTGGTGTCTATCCCAAATTCAGGAGTTACAACAAAGAAAATTTTAATTTTATCAGCCTGCATTTTCTCCAATAATGATTCAAAATAAAATACCTGATCGGGATATATATTGAATTTTAATCTTGGTGTAAATCCTCCGGTATCAAGAGCGTTAAAATAACAAACGTATCCCCTGTCATAATCATTCATATTAAAAACCTTTGCCCCCTGTTCCAATTTAATGCTGTTTGTAATTTGCTTTCTGTATTTTAAAAAAGGAAATCTATTAATTACCAAATCAAACTTATTTAAGCCGTTATTCTCTATCAGCGCCTCAGTATATATCTTAGTTGGGAAATATTCGGCATCATGTTCAAACCGCCTCCAAAGCCATTTCTTATCGAACATGAAAAAATCCACTGCAAACAAACAATAAGCAGGCTTAGTCTTGTTATTATGGAGAAAGGTATTATACCATTTAAGGTAAAATTCCGGGTTTGAGCCATTTAAAGCATAGTTATAAAATTGAATGCCGGATTGATCTAAATCTGCGGGGCGGATACTGTGAGTTGCGCGTGAAGTACCTAATATGATTCCGTTATAATCAGATTTAAAATTGATTATTGAACTATATTGTCTTTTATAATGTTCGGGAGCAAGATTATAAAAGGTTTGAAAAATATTAATCAGGCCAAAAATCCCTGCTAATATTAATGCGAAAAAAAACAAACGTTTAATAAATAATTTCATTTCCTAAAACTGAAAGTAAATAAAAACATTCTCCTTGTAATTGCCCAAATAAAAAATTACCATGATCAGAAGGATATAGATTGACCAGCGTAAAGCACGATTCAGGTAACTGCCTAATTTAGCTATGGCATATGCTTGTTCCCTTCCAAGCCATTCAACAATCATAAATAGAATCAAAACTATTTGCAAACTTACTTTACCGGAAACAGAAGGCTTGGTAAAAAGTGACGTAGAAAATATCTCTGAGATATAACTAAAAGCATGCGCCACATTCTCAGCGCGGAAGAAAATCCATGCAAATACAGTCAGGGTAAAAGTAATTCCTATGGCAAATAAATCTTTCATCGAAGGCAAATATTTCCCTTTTGCTACACTATCGAGGTTATTGCGGTTGGTATTAAAAACAATTGAAGGCATAATAAATAAAGCATTTAGAAAACCCCAAATAATAAAAGTCCAGTTTGCGCCGTGCCAAAAACCACTTACAAGAAAAATTATAAATGTATTCCGAATCTTCATCCACATACCGCCTTTACTTCCTCCTAATGGAATGTAGAGGTAATCTTTGAACCAGGAGGATAATGAAATGTGCCAGCGTCTCCAGAATTCGGCTATGTCTCTTGAGAAATACGGGAAGGCAAAATTTCTCAGAAGCTCTATTCCAAAAAGGCGGGCCGTACCAATTGCGATATCGGAATATCCTGAAAAATCACAATATATCTGGAAAGTAAAAAACAAAGCGCCCATAACAAGCGTACTTCCCGAATAGTCATCAGAATTATTGAAAATTGTATTTGCATATTCTGCACAATTGTCGGCTATAACAACTTTCTTAAATAAACCCCACAGTATTTGCCTTAATCCATCAACCGATTTGGAATAATCGAACTCTCTTTTTTTTATGATTTGCGGTAAAAGATGAGTTGCTCTTTCAATGGGTCCGGCCACAAGCAAAGGAAAAAAGCTAACGAATACAGAATAGTCAATAAAATTTCTTTCTGGTTTTATTTTGTTTTTATAAAGATCCAGAACATAAGATAAACCATGAAAAGTATAAAAAGAAATACCTACAGGTAATATAATTTGTAAAGAACCTAAATTTGCCTTAAACCCCAATAATGCTAAGCCTTCAGCAAATGATTCAGCGAAAAAATTATAGTATTTAAAAAAACCAAGAATACCTAAGTTAACGCTTATACTTATCCACAACCAAAACCTTTTCTTTATCTGGTTTGCAGCTTCATATATTTTGATACCGGTAAAGTAGTCTAATAAAATCGAGAAGATAAGCAAGAACATAAAACGCCAGTCCCAGCAAGCATAAAAAAAATAACTTGAAACAAGCAGAATAACATTTTGCAGTCTTAAATTTCCTTTCGATACAAACCAATAAAGTATAAAAACAATTGGTAAGAATATGGCAAAGCTTAACGAGTTAAAAAACATTTTACCCGGGAATTTTTATTTTAAAAGTGTTCAATAATTTTTTACAGTTTGCTTAACTATTCTCAGGCGCTTCTTTTTCTCCTGAAAACAATGTTGAATATGGCCATAAAGAAGTAACGGGTGTCGGTAAAATAAGGATGTTTTTCTTTTTCAAGTAAATATTCCCTTTCTGCCTGAAGTACTGTTTCTACCGAACCTTTTCTGTTTAAAGCAACATAGGGGGGAATACATCCCGGCTTTTGTTTCAAACGTAATTCCTGAAGATCTGCTGGAATATCTTTGAAATATCGCTCAGAAATAGGTCTTACACCTACCAGCTTCATTTCACCTTTTAATACATTAATCAATTGAGGTATTTCGTCGAGCCAATATCTCCTGAAAAAACCACCCCAAGGCGTTAAACGGAAATCATTGGCAGGTTTGCCTGTTTCTGAATATCCGCTTAGACTTAAAATGTAGTCCTGTAAATATTCGGCGTACGGATGCATGGTACGGAATTTGTTAACACCTATTGTTTTTCCATTCTTTCC
>CAZRNW010000273.1:0-299 GCA_964601535.1 uncultured Flavobacteriaceae bacterium | reverse complement strand
GAATATTGGGCCGTAGCTTGGATTTGAATTCCGATCCGGTTCTTTTACTTTCTTACAAATAACATAAGTTAAACCATTATCGGGTTCAAACACTATTATTTCAAATCCGCAACTTACTAATCTTCCCAGGACTTCCGCCTTAGAAAGCAGTCGGTTTCGCCCCTTTGTTATAGCAAAATATATTTTTTTTAAACCCCAAACTTTAGGTGCCACACGGAGAAACATAAATTCAAACGAAAATAATATATTCTTAAGTACAGGTATTATTCCGAACCAGTTATTTCGCTTACGGGAAGCAA
>CAZRNW010000272.1:0-5400 GCA_964601535.1 uncultured Flavobacteriaceae bacterium | reverse complement strand
TAGAAATGAAATTATAAATTAATTCTCCTGATTTCTCTATTATGAGTTGCTTAAGCATACAATTGATTTTAGCTAATCAAAACTATTTTTAGCACCGACAAACAAATATTTTTTAATCACGTTTTTTATGTTCTGCAAACATAATTCCTTAAACCAAATCATTTTATTATCGCTCCAGCGCTGAGGATGAAATGTAAACATTACTTTTTCAGGAAGTGTGTTTTTCTTAACCGCCTCAATAATTTGATTAGTAGAATGAAATTTTAATGTATATCCTGAATTTACCTTATCTCTCACGCTCATTTTATCCCCATCCCACCTACGGCCTGTATCCGTTAGATAAAATATCTTGTTAAAATCCAAATCAAAGTAAGGCTCGCCTTTAATTCCATATTGATGATAGTCGTATTTTTTCCAGAGGTTTCTGGAATCATACTTACTCGTTGGGCTACCATGCATGCAAATCGTTGTAACAGGAGTTATTTCCCGCAGTGCCTTGAGATTTTTTTTAAAATCCGCTATACCTTTTTCAAAATCACCATCTGTAGTAGTTAAACATTCGTAATGGTAACCGATCTCGTGACCCAAAGAAGCAATTTCTTTTATTACATTTTCATTCCAGCTTTCAGACACTGCTCTGAAATAATACACACCTTTAATATTTTTTTCCTTCTGAATTAGCGCAAACAGTAACGAGTGAAAGGGCAACTTATCCACATCGTGGCGGAGTATGATGCTTTTTTTAGCAGGATTTACAAGGAATTCATCAAAGGTTTGAAATATGTAATTTTGACTTACAAGTGAATCAAGCAAACGTTTATATTCTTTAATAGTAAAATCCATTAGGTAAATCTGTTTTGAAACTGAGGGTCCTGCCTTATTACCTTTGCTGACTCAGGATAATTTTCAATAAACCAAACCAATAATGCTGTTACATCAATTTTTTCAGAAAGCATTTTTTTTTGCGCTAAAAGGGCCTTCTTCCGGAGATCTTTATCTTGCGACAGTTCTTTTATTTTTTCCAAAACACCTTTCCCATTTTTGAAATTAAAAACCAATCCGAATTTTCCCTGGTCTTCGTTGTACATTCTGGCTAAAGAATTAACATACAAAGCATGAGTACCTAACACACCCGCCTCTGACGCCATGGTTGCTCCTTCGCTTATGCAGAAACTTGCATTTGCTAAAACTTCATGAATTTGTCCGGGCAATATTTTCAGCGCGTAACTTTGCAACTCAGTGGGCAATTTATTTTCAGAGCTTATGAAAACTTTATATTCGTTTTTTAAATAATTTACAATTTCTAACTTCTCGGCTAACCGGAAACCGCTCTGCCCAACATCATGCGTAGCATCCCATGAAACAAATCTTAGTATAACGTAGCTTTGATCCTCTTTAAGACCTAGAATCTTATATCCTGAACTCTCAGCCTTAAAATGATTCGGATGCAGATACGCAAGCTCATGATAGCCTTTATAACGGATCTGTTTTTTTCCTAAATCCTCTTTCAATACATCCGGGGTAAGTACAAATTTTGTAAATGGCATGTACAATCTCATTTGCTCCCAATTACCGGTGTCTTCCAATGAAATATGCGGCTTTCGCGTTAACCAGGCAACATGCGCAGCATAGGGCGAACCATGACTTAGAAAAATATCAGGCTTAAACCGTAACGCTGCTAAAAACTCCATTAAATCAAACTTCAATAATCCAAAAACTTTACCAATGAGACTCTTGTATTTTTTTCCGAACGATTTGTACTCAAAACCCGCAGCTCTTAGTAAATCCACTTCAAATTCTTTTTCACGGCAAGTAAAAAAAATTTCATGCCCTTTCTGCTGCATGATTTTTGCGAAGGGCCGGAACAAATGAACATGACCGGGGTGACCGATGTCAATTAAAACACGCATTATCTTTTCCGTTTTTTCTTTGCTAATAAATGAATTACCATCCTGCCTAAATTGTACAAAAATTTATTATTGATTCTGATGAACCTGCCATGTTCAACTAATTCGCCTCCGAATTTCTCTTAAAAATCTCTTACATTATAATCAGCCTCAGGTTTACCGGCTCCCATAAAATCAAAATATTTCAGGTTATTTTTACATCCGTATTCTATTGCTGCATAAGTGGCCATTACACTCGGACTGCATTCCTTATAATCCTGATCTAAGCCACAAACATATAACTCATAAATACATTTCCCATCGAATACCGGAGCAGTTATGCCTCCTATGACCTTATTTTCCTTTTTAACAAGCAATATCTTACCCAGCCCACTGATGAGGAATTTTTCGAAAAATTCGAGAGGAAATAGTGGTTTACGGACTTTTGTTTTATACAAATGAAACAGAATCGAATAAAACTCCTTAACCTCATTTGAAGTTTTAGCCTCTTCTAAAATCACGCCTTCCTTTAGAGCCTTTTTTACCTGCCGTTGTCGATTGGTATTTAAATTTTTCCAAACAGTTTCTGCGTTTTCACATTTAAGATGAAAATTTAAATAAGGTTCATATTTCCATCCTGCGTTTTTAAATTCGCTCATGTATTGCGAATAGTTACTTAGATTTCTTGTCTCGGTATAAATTACATTTCTTAATTGCTTGTTAATACTCTCTAATAAAAAAGCTACTGCCTCGGATTTTCCGTTTAGTACAGGTCCTCCATATATTATTGCCCTTCTGGAAAAAAAACCTTTAATACCCGGTTCCTTTTGAAGAGTAACTACACATAGGGCCGACAAAGCATTCCCTTCTCGAATCGCGAAAACCTCGGCCGATTGACCATTTATTGAATTAAATAAGTTATAGAATTCAGGGGTTTGGAATGGAGAAGAAAAGTCAGAAGCTTCAAGGAGTTCCTTCCATTCCTCAATTCTTAACTCAGAATTACGAAACAATTTCATTTTCTAATCGATATATTCCCTGAACCATAATTCTAAATGTATCCATTTCCAGATATCCTTGGCAACATTTATGTCACCCTTCAGGTGTTTACTATACAATTCTTTCGCCGCATTTACATCAACAATATTCCTTGCCGAAAAAGATTTGCTGCTTAAAACACCGTTTATTATTTTTTGCCACTCCGGTTTCCTGAACCAATTATTCTGCGGTGTTCCAAAGCCAACTTTATCGTTGCGCTTCAGGATCTTTTCAGGCAGAATATCTTTCATTGCGTCTCTTAAAATAAATTTAGCTGTGCCATTTCTTATTTTTTGATTTGCAGCTGTTGCTAACGATTTCTCAACTAACCTGTAATCAAGAAAAGGTACCCGCGCCTCCAATGAAAACCGCATTGAGTTCCTGTCTTCCCACTTTAAAAGGTGCTCGAGTTTATATTCAAAGTGATCAAGCAAAGCATTCTCAAGCGAATCTGATGCGTAAATGGTTTTCGCAACGGAATCATTAGAACCAAATTTTTGTATAAATTCCTGCTGAAGGAATTTATTCTTATTAACCCTGCTTTTTGTTTTCATTTTTTCGGGCAGCAGAAAATATACAAAAGTTTTTATGCAATATAAACTTTTATGAATCCTTAAATAAAAATAAATTTCTTTTATTAAAGTAAACCATTTAAAGTGCAGAAACAGATCTTTAAAATAAAATCCGAAAAAATAATGATACCCCGCTAAATGTTCGTCAGCCCCCTGTCCATCAATTGTAACTACAACTTTGCCTTTTGCAAGCTGCATTACTTTATATTGTGCATATGGAGAAGTTGACGGAATAGGTTCTGCGTGGGTACGTATAAAATCGTTTATGTCTGCTTCTAAACTTTCGGACGAAGGTGAGGTATAGTACATGTTTTGAACATCGCCTTTGTATTCATTAATAAATTCCGTCTCATCCCCATACTCACCTTTTTTATACACGGCAGAAAAAGTACTTAAGTCTTTTACATGAAATGTTTTTGTTAGAGCAGAAACAATGCTTGACGAATCAATGCCGCCGCTTAAACACACGCCAACAGGAACATCACTTCTTAAGCGGATTTTAATCGCGTCTTCAAGGCAGGTTTTAAATTCAATTCCGGATTTAAATCCTGTTTCTTTTTTCACCTTCGCTCTTAAATCATACCATCTTTTGATTTCAACAACATTATTTTCTATTCTTATACAATGACCGTGCTGCAGTTTTTTTACAGATTCAAAAAAAGTATTTTCATTCTGATCCGTTCTGTTAAATACTAAAAAATCAAAAATAACTCTGTAATCAGGTTTTGGTTTCTCCCCAATAAATGGCAATAGCGGCGGAATTTCAGAACAAAAAACAAGCTGATTTTGGGTACGGTAATAGTAAAAAGGTTTTACCCCAAACCTGTCTCTGGCAGCGAATATTTTTTTTGTCTCCTTATCATAAACGGCAAATGCCCACATTCCGTTAAATTTATGGAGACAAACTTCACCCCATTTAATGTAGGCGTTTAATAAAACCTCTGTATCTGTTTTGGTTTTAAAAATAACGCCTTCTTTTTCCAATTCTTCCCTCAATTCAATATAATTATAAATCTCTCCATTGAAAACGATAACATACCTTCCGTCTGCTGAATGCATAGGCTGACGACCGGCTGAAGAAAGATCGATAATACTTAATCTCACAAAACCAAAACCCACATTCCCTTCCAGAAAAACATCTTCATCATCTGGACCACGATGCTTGATTTTTTTCAGCATCCCATCGATTGATGATTTTTCTACCGGAGTAGAATCAAAATTAATTATACCTGCAATTCCACACATTTATTTTAACAGCCTCCTGTAAACGCTCACGATTTTATCTGCTGTTGTTTTAGTATCAATTCCTAATTCCAAAATCCGGTCTCTTCCTTTAGTCCGGTTTTTTTGTTTTGCAAATTCCAGCGCTGAAGATATCTTATTTGAAAATTCTTCAGCTGAAAATCCGGAAACAAAACAACCTTCAGTATTTCCCAAAACCCATTTCACATCCCCTACATCGGTTGATACTATAGGACAACCACAGGCCATTGCCTCTTTAATAACGTTTGGAGATCCTTCCATAAATGCCGGCATAACAAAAACATCACAGGCGCCATAATATTTCGGCAGAACATCATGAGAAACGGGAAACGGAGAAATTATTTCAATATTTTCATCCATTAATTTCTCAACCGCTGAGTGAACGAGACTGAAATTTTTCCTTGGATCGTTCTTGTTTCCCAGAAAAAGAATTAGTTTTTTGTTTTCATCCAGGTTAAGTTCAGCCCTCAATTCCTTCTTTTTTTCACATATACAGAACTCTTCCACATTAACACCATTTGGAATGATAGTTGACTTTTTCCTGAGGTATACATATTTATCTATATTAGCTGACTTAGAAATAATGGCATCAACAAATGGCTGTATAAGAAAAGTGATAAGTGTAAGGTAACGGCTTGAGA
>CAZRNW010000271.1:0-5417 GCA_964601535.1 uncultured Flavobacteriaceae bacterium | reverse complement strand
TACCAGCATCATCCACAAATCGAGGTAATACAAGAGCACCTAAATCGCAGCAACCATATTCTTCTAACCAAATTTCTCCACAGTTATGAGCAATAATACCATTGGCGTCAAAAGCGTTTTTATTTATAACATTACAATCAAAAACTGGCTTTGATCCTATCTTAGTAGTACTTACAACTTTTGTTGTACCATTATCCTTATAGGGTTTAATTTGAGCTAAAAGAGCCTCCAGTTTACTTACCCTTTTGTGGTCTGCAAACCCCACTCTTTCCTTAAAGGTAATTATATTATCCTTAGATATTACTAGTTCGTGTTGAGCCTGCGTAAAGTATTCTTTTTTATCTCCCTTTCCATCTGGAAGTTCTCTGTATTGAGCCTCCCTACGATTCTCGTAAATAGTTGAAAGTATGCCTAATCTAGAAAGCATTCTTTGTGCGGCTTTAAGATTATGTATATTAGACGAAGATAGTCTCACAGAAATACCCTTGTTGGCAGTCCCTTGTACTGAGCCATCCACGTCAAACCAACCACTTAAAAAGCCTTCGTGAAAGTCTGAAGAACTTTTTTCTATTGCATCTGTTACTATTTTATTGTGTTGATACAACCCATAAGTATACGAGAGATTTCCTAATTCATAGGAATGAAGTCTAACTTTTGTATCACCTATGGCCCTGTACGAAAGGCCAGCAGACTGAAGTGCCCCTTGGGCGTACTCTACAACCTGTGGAACATCCCAATAATCCAGATTAGCTCGACCGTTTTTTTGAATGTTGCCGTCACCAAGCAAATTTCCGATTAGCCAGCCCTCATTGCGACTACCTGAACCTGCCCAAGTATAATTTTTGTGCTTATTTAGCACAATTAAGTCTCCCGACTTGAGATTTCCAACGGTTTCCCATACCTTTTCACCATTTCTAGTAATAAGTATAGGATGGTCTGCAGTAGCCTCTAACTCATAGCCTCTATGGGTTCTAACATAGTAAACCTCTTTAATTCCGGTAGAGAAGAATCCTGAGGGAGATAAAAATTCTTCTCCGTCTACAACGGCTATAAATGGAATATTAATTAGATCACTTACCTTTTTGGAACCCTTACTAGTCATTACCCATGTATCAGCCGTAACACAAGGATTAGTTGATACTAGAGGCTTATAATAATAAATATTAGATTCTCTATTAGCAAGATCGCCGTTTAATACGCCCGGTTCTCCTGAACTCCATGCATTTTTTACGATTTTATTCCATATATCTCTGGCGCTCACACTCGTTTTAACTTGATTATTAAATTGTAGTTCGATATCTTCATCATTAGTAACTTTATTTACAAATGTTTCGGCATTTATTTTCTTATCTATAATAACAGAAACATTGGCATTTGTTAGTTGCTGTCTATCAAGTTTCTTGTCTAAAAATTCTGGCATGTCGGGATGCGAAATATTCAAATCCAACATCAGAGCCAATCGACGGCCCCCACCTGCAACTAAAACATCGCCTACAGCATTAATCATTTCCATCAATGAGACTGCGCCTGTGGCTACTCCACCAGTACCGTTGATAACACTTCCTCGTGGGCGTACAGGAGAACAATTAATACCTGTGCCACCACCCATTCCAGAAACAACAATAGTATCGTGGATTGTTTTGCCCCAACCTTCTCGTGAATCAGAAGTAGGAATCACAAAACAATTTAATAATTGTGCCCGAGGACGACCACTGCCGTACCAAATTCTTCCTCCGGGCATAAATCTATTTGTTACAATTTCTTCATAAAATTGCTCTTCAACTCCCTGAGAAACCGTATCCTTTTCCACTGATGCTACATGTCTAGCCAATCTTCGACTTGCCTCATCCCAAGTTTCATTTGGGTGTATAGCATATCGTTCCTTAAAAATTGTTTCTGATAACCCTTCGGGTTGGTATTTATTTGTCATCAACACTCTTACGCCTCTCTTCTTCCATACTCTTATCTAAAAACTTCCAAAAATGACTACAGTGATAAATATCGCCCTCCATTTGAAATGAGCATATATACGGTAAATATATCTTATTCTGCCTAGCAATAGGCTCTCTAACCTCTTTCCAACAAGGTCGTTGGAATTTACAGGGAATAAAAGTTTTACTTGTGGTTTTTCTTACTTCCTGTAGGGAATTATCCCCTACGAGTTGAACTTTATAGCCATTATTAGCAGAGATAATCTCTAAATTTTCTGGTCTATTATCTTGTGTGTCTCCATTGATGTGGCGTACATCCTCATCAGGAGATAATTGGCGCTTAAGTATTTTTTCAACTACAATAATTTGTTCTGGCACATAGCCGTTAGGAAAAGCCCTTCTATGGGAGGGCTGGTAAACAAGAACAAAATAATCGTAAATTTTGGGTTTCTTCGTCATGGGGAATAATTATTAACCTCTGTAGATAAGCCGGATTGGGCTTGAAATTTTTTAAAATTTTAACTTGACAACGATGCTCTCAGAATGCTAAACTGGCGTTAGAGAGCAACAAGATATATGCTTTATACTATGCTTTATATAGTAAGTATACTATGCATTATATAATGCATTTTACTATTACTTTATTTACTTCGTAAATAAAGGGAGGATTTATGTTAGACTACGGATTTAGGTCCAAATGTTGTTATGCTCCTATAAAAATGGGGTTTAAAAAAGTAAAAAATACTAATTTGAAAAAACCAGTATGGATTTGCACGAAATGCAATACCCGTGATGTATACATCATACCAAAGTCAGGAGAAGAGAGTCAAACGGAGCCAGATTTGCCTTGACAAAGAGCACATACTGTGCTAGTATGTATGCTCAACTCAAGGAGGGATTTCTTTGATTAAAAAAATAGCAATAGCGCTGATTTTAGCACTATTTTTAAGTGGAGTCACATATTCTAAGGAGCCTTATGTGTATGCTCCACTAAATATTCCTATGGCCTCTGTTTTTATACTCCCTGATTTTTCTAACAGAAAAATTGCAAGTCCACCAAAAGAAACTGCTATGCCTGTATGGAATTTTGATCAGGAAGTATCTTGGTATGGTCCTGGGTTCTATGGGCATCGAACTGCTTGCGGACAAGCCTACACGACTGCTATACTAGGGGTTGCCCATAGGAGCCTTCCGTGTGGCACGCTCGTAGCATTTATGTGGGAAGGTAAAAGTATTACCGTGCCTGTTATTGACAGAGGGCCATATGTTAAGGGTAGGATATGGGACCTATCAGGTGCTCTGTGTACATATCTTGATCATTGTTATACTGGCCCAATTTACTATCAAATCATTAAATAGGAATTATAATTTGAAAATTTTAGATCAGCCCTATTATACATTTGACGATGTTCTTATACAGCCTAAATACTCTAATATTTACTCTAGGGATAATATAGATACTAGTGTAACTTTTTTAGGAATGCGCCTATATACGCCAATTATCAGTTCCAATATGGACTATGTAACTGGCCCTATTATGGCTAAGGCTATGTATAGGAATGGAGGCTTAGGAATTCTTCATAGATTTACTTCTTGGGAAAACCTTAAAAAGGATATACTTGAAGTAGGTACTAGTATTCCTCCTGTAGCTTTCTCTGTAGGTACAAGAGATAGCCAAGATTCTTTAGATAGAATACGATGGGTAAATACGAACGCTGATCTTAAATTAAATCTTAAAATTATTTGTATAGATGTGGCGCATGGACACCATGTTAAAGTATCTAATCTAATAAAAGATATTAAAGATCACTATCCTGATAATAAAATCATTGCAGGAAATGTTGCTACAGCAGCAGGCGCGGCGATGCTAGTAGAAGCTGGCGCAGATGCAATTAAAATTGGAATTGGTCCTGGGTCAGTGTGTACTACACGCATAGTTACAGGTGTGGGTGTTCCGCAATTATCAGCAATACTAGAAATAGCCTCTATCGTACAAGAATTCGAAGCAAATTTAATAGCAGATGGCGGAATAAAGACCTCTGGCGATATCGTAAAAGCTCTCGGTGCTGGTGCTACAGTAGTAATGTTAGGAAATCTTCTGGCTGGTACTATGGAATGCCCCGGAGAAGTTATTGAAACAGGGGACGGTCGAAGATTACGCCGCTTTAGAGGCCAAAGTATTTTTGGAGTCAATGGAGAAAAATTTGTGAAGGAAGGTGTTTCTGGATATGTGGAAGAAAAAGGTTCAGTTTCCACTGTCTTAGCACAATTAACAGGTGGGCTACGGAGTGGTATGTCCTATGTAGGAGCCCTTAATCTTAAAGAATTAAGAGAAAAAACAACCTTTATTCCAGTAACTTCTTCATCATTAATAGAAAGCAATCATAGGATGGGTAATAATGTTACATAATTGGCTTTATTCAGTTGTTCCAAAATTTCCAGTACGCGAGGTAGGCTCAATAACCGAACAAACGGGTATTTATCTCGTCGGCTACTGCAGACAGTGTAGGCAAGCCTTCACAGTGCGCCTGCTAGATAGTTCTAGTTACTCGGACCTTATATTAACGGATTTAAACATCCCAACAGACTGTCCGGGCTTGCCTCCTAATTTGCCCTACAACAGCCTAGAACGGCCTACAGAGGCTAATTAATGGATAGAGCAGTATCGGAGGGCACCGTGAGAGAAAAATTAGAGTACATTGAGGACCCGGTGACAGGAGAAATTCAATATCCAGCAACACTTATTGAATATCAAGCCGTATTTAATAATTACCTTGAAGCTCTCTCACTATTACTACCCAAAAATGGAGAACCTGTTTATATTTCTCGGCAAGAAGCGTATAATATAAATCTTAAAAATATTAATATTATTCCCGATGCATTTGGCTTTTACATAAGACTAACTGATCCCCCACTAAATGCACGGTCTAATACAGTCTATGTGGGGACTAAGGTAAAGATGGAGAATTTAAATGATAAGTAAAGACACTGACCGAGAGGCGCTGGCGGCGCTGTGCCTGTGCGGTGGTGCATGCCATCACTCCGACCATCCATGTTCGCTTGGGTGCTGGGCCGCGCAGAGGCCGTGGCGCGCCGAGGAGGCCGCAGGCGTCCGCCTCGACCGCACTCCTGCGGTCGGCGACGAGGGGCTGCGGGCGGCGCTGGACGAGATGCGCACCTATGCGCGGCATGCTCCCCTTTGCGAGTACCACCCGAGTTATCCAGATGGTCCAGTGGCGACGTGCGACTGTGGCTTCGACGCCGTGTTGGAGCGATACGCCGCCCTCGCCGGAGGAACCCCGATGACCAGTGATATCGACCGCCTGCGGGCGCTGGCAGACAGGGCCAACTACCACGTCTGGGGAAGCCCCGAGTCGTACTACGCACGGTCTCACGACCGCGCGGAGTCCGATCTGATCGCCGCCCTCGATCCCGACACCGTGCGCGCCCTGCTGGACGCCGCCGAGTTGGGTCTGGCATGGCAGC
>CAZRNW010000270.1:0-5433 GCA_964601535.1 uncultured Flavobacteriaceae bacterium | reverse complement strand
CCATGTTGTTGCCTGTTTCGATGGTAAAGTGCGCATTGCAGAACGCCGCGGCGGTTATGGTAATGTGGTTGTTATCATGCATCCTAACGGACTGGAAACAGTGTACGCCCATTTATCGAAATTAAAAGTAAAAGAAGGACAAGTTGTTTTATCCGGACAATTAATTGGCCTGGGAGGAAGTACGGGCCATAGCACAGGTTCACATTTACATTTTGAAGTACGTTATAAAAGTCATGCTTTAAATCCTGCAACATTTATTTCGTTTGATGAAAATAAATTAATGGATAATGTGATTGTACTAAAAAAAACACGCAATGGTGTTAATGCCTACCCTATCAATGCCGGATTCCATACCGTTCAAAAAGGTGAAAGCTGGAATTTAATTGCCAAAAAATACGGCATGAAAAACAAAGAGCTTTGCACATTAAACGGTACGCAAAAAAGATATTACCTGAAAGTTGGACAAAAAATCCGCGTTAACTAAATTTGTCCGCGAAAATTACCATGAAAAGAATTATTACCCTTTGTTTTTTACTGACTTCATTGTTATGTAAAACACAAACCGTTACCGAACTCTCTGAATCTTTCCTGAAAAAAATGATTCGTAACCAATTCGACAGTTGCCAGAATTATTTTGATACATCAGTAACTTCCGACATCAACGCCGGTATCATGCAATCCATTTGGGACAGAATATCGATGTACGTTGGCGATTACAAATCTTATGAAGACATAAGAACAGAAAAAACAGATTCGGCAGATGTAGTTTTAATACGCGTTGCGTTTGAAAAAACAAAACTGGATTTAAGACTTGAATGGAATAAAATCCAAAAGATTGTCGGGATTAATTTTATCCCGCCTAAAAGCAAAACCGCTTATAACCTTCCTGATTATTACCAGCCATCAACACAATATGAAAATAAATTCAGTGTAAAAACAGGAACTTTTGAAATGCCGGGAGTGCTGTGTGTTCCTAATAATATTGAAAATCCTCCTGTAGTTATTTTATTGGCAGGTTCAGGACCAAATGATAAAGATGAAACAATTGGTCCGAATCGTCCACTGAAAGACATTGCGCTTGGTTTAGCATCAAAAGGGATTGCAAGTTTAAGGTATGACAAGCGTTCGTTTGTTCACGGAAAAGACATGGATATTAAAAAAACAGGATTGTACGAAGAAGTTGTTGAAGATGCTTTGAATGCAGTAAAATTACTTCGTGCTAATCCCTTGACCAAACAATCAAAAATATTTATTGCAGGACATAGTCTTGGCGCCATGTGTGCTCCCTGGATTGCGGAAAAAAGTAAAGACGTGAGCGGAATTATTATGATAGCCGGTCCTGCCCGTTCGCTTGAAGACTTGGCTGATGAACAAATGGAATATTTATTATCGGATAAATTTCCGGCTGAGAAGGTGAAACAAAAAATGATTGAATACAAAAAACACACGGATTTAGTGCGCGACCCCGATAAATTAAAAAAGGCTGAGTCAAACGAATTACCTTTTGGTGCCCCCGTTTATTATTGGCAATCGATTAAAAAGTACAATCAGGTAAAAACTGCAAAGAAAATAAAACAACCCATTTTTGTGATGCAGGGTGAGAGGGATTATCAGGTAAAAATGACGGATTACGATATCTGGAAAAAAGAATTAAGTGATAATCCGAAAAACAAATTCAAATCTTATCCCGGATTAAATCATTTACTGCAGAAAGGCGACAAACCTTCCAAATCTGAAGAATATCAGGAACCTGCCAGCGTTGATGTGAAAATCATCAATGATCTTGCGGAGTTTGTGAAGAGTGTTAAGTAAAACCCCTCTGTCACTGCGTGACATCTCCCCTGTTAGGGGAGAAAATTATTTGTACTTATAACCGCAATTTTTCTCCCACTTCTAAGGGGGAGTGTCCGCCAAAGGCGGACGAGGGGGTTACTTCCCGTACATCTTCTTCATTTCCTCAATGTATTTAGCGCGCTCTTCAGGTGTCATTTTCATGATTTCTTCCTGCGTTTTCATACCCGGAATTCCCATTGGTGATGCGCCGGGTCCGCCTGATTTAGTATAGCCCGCCGGAATTTCAAAATCAGATTTCGAAAATGATTTCTTTTCGAATTTCACTAATTCCATTGTTACATCGCCTTCATTGTCCTTCGCTTTTTTCATCATCTTTACAGGGAATCCTTCACAACCTGCAGCTTTAATAGCTTGATCCTGTTTACTTGAACCAAATTTATCACTGTTCTTAAATGCTTCAGAATATTTTCCATAATCCATAATATCCTTGCTCGTCCACATCTCCGACTCCTGATTTTTTTCATTGGTCACAGTAAAATGAATGCATTTGTAACCATTCACAGTTTCGCTTCCTAATTTTTTAACGGTATATATGTGCTTGTCTTCCTGATTTCCGGCAGCGGTACTTCTTTTCATTTCGCTATAGGTTTTACCGCTTTCATTTATCATATAAATAATATCAGGTGCATCTTTCTTAATTAAAGAAGTCATCTTCATTCCTCCTGCGGGAGATTTTGCTGATTTCATATTAACCTCCGATTTAGAACCATACTCAGAATGTTTCATCAGCATGGTACCACCCGCTCCGCTCGAAGAAGTATATTTAAACTCCATGCTTGCGCCGTTTTGTGCAGCGGCAACCGAAATTGTTAAAGCAGCTGCTATTGATAAAATATTTTTCATAATATTAATTTATGTTTAAAAGTAGTAATTTTAATTAAAGTTTTAATCGCCATGAATAAATTTAAGAGCCTGACACCCATGTTGTGGACCGACAAATTAGAGGAAACAATTAGTTTCTATAAAGATAAACTGGGATTTACTGTGAATGAATTTAATCCGGATTGGGGCTGGGCAGATATAAGTAAAGATGAAACGAATTTAATGTTAGCAAAGCCAAATGACCATATTGGTTTTAAAAACGGCGCACAATTTACCGGCACATTTTATTTCAGGATTGAAAATGCAGACAAGCTTTGGGAGCAATTAAAAGACGAAGTGAAAATTTGTTACCCAATTGAAAATTTTGATTGGGGCATGCGTGAGTTTGCTATTTATGATAATAATGGTTACACGCTGCAATTCGGACACGAAATAAATTAAGGCAATTGAATATTGTATCTAATGGCTACAATAACAACCATTAAACTGATGAACATAGTGACAAATGATTTAAGAAAAGGAAAAATCATTGAACAATAAATCAGCATCCCTATTCCCACAATAAAAGAAAGCCATCCGGCATAAGCCAGGTTGTTTTGCATCATCATAAAACAAACGCCCAGTAATACGCCTGAAAGCATTAATACATGGCCATCCATTAATAAGCGCAACAATTCCCGGTCGTAGCTCCCTTTGTGATTTTTAATTACAAAAATATCGTGTAATAGTCCCATTATAAAATACCAAACCGCGGCAGCTAAAATCCAGTATATTGACAAAATGTAATTCATCTTTGATTTTTATTAAAGGTACTAAAATATAAAGAGGCTAATTTCAGGCTTTGACAAAAGGTTAGCTTCAATTATGAACGGCGTCTTCCTTTTCGGAAAGATCAGGCAGTATAAACAGGATTAGTGCTGCTATTCCCGGTAAAACCAAACTAATACAAAACCACAACCAGGGGCGCCTGCCTACCCTTTTCGCAAAAAAGAAAGTGATGACATGTATGCAAAGCATCAACATGATTCCCATTGATATAAACATTGCGGCGCCCATGATACAAAATTACATATAATTTCATACTTTAGTTTAAACAAATTAATACTATGCCTGAAATACTCCATCGTTTTACTATTAATGCTACTGCTCAAAAAGTATTTGAAGCTTTATGTTCCGAAAAAGGATTAAATAATTGGTGGACAAAGGAATGTTCAGGGAAACCTTTGTTACACGAAAATTACCGTTTTTATTTTACTCCCGAATACGATTGGAGCGCAAAAGTAATTCATATGATTGAAGGAAAAGAATTAACCTGGCAAATGACTAAAGCCATGGATGACTGGATGCCGACACAAGTTGGATTTAGATTAGAAGAAAATAAGGGACTTACTAATATATGCTTTTTCCATAAAGGATGGAAAGAAGCCGGTGAACATTTTGCTATTACTAATTTTTGCTGGGGACAATTATTAAAAGGATTAAAAGATTATTGTGAAACGGGAGCGGTTGTTCCTTTTGAAAAAAGAAATTAATTTGCGCCCTGCCATTCACATATTTTTTCTAGCACTTTCTTTCACTGGATTTGCCCAGCTTAAAACAGATACGACTTATTTTGCCGATGGTAAAACAGAATCTGTTACTTACTGGAAAAACAATCTGCGAACAAGCATTGCCTATTTTAATAAAGGCAGTGGCTTAAAATACAACGAATTTTTCTTCGACAATAACGGTAACGATGGTACCTGGATGTATTATGATGAGAAAGGTATAAAATGGGCAGATTACAGCGTGAAAAATCAATTACGTGAGGGCATCATGCGTTGGTATTATGATGACGGTAAAGTCTCTTTTGAAAGAAATTACAGCAAGGGAACACAAATTGGTAAATCGACCGCTTATTATAAAAGCGGGAAAATAAAATCAGTTGCAGATCATAAAAAAGGAAAACGCAGCGGAATGATGCTTGCCTATTACGAAAACGGTAAGAAAATGTGGAGCGGTGAATATAAAAAAGGCAAAATGACAGGCAAACGCATGTATTACGATGAAAACGGGAAAGCTTTTAACGGACAATTTATTTCTTATCATGACAACGGACAAAAAGAGCGGGAAGTAAAATGCGTGAATGGCAAACCGGATGGTGAATTAATTGCTTATAATTCATTGGGGAAAATGACTTTCAGATTAATGTTTAAAAAAGGCTATCCCGACGGCGAATACACGGTTTATGATAAAAACGGAAAAGTAATCATTAGCGAATTATATGAAAAAGGGAACTTCAAAAAAGCATTAATTGAACCCCCTGAAAGAGGTGTTTTGTATTTAGAAAGTGATTAGCATTTTATTTAGAAACCTTTTTCTTTTTACTGCGCTTTTCCATCTTTGCTTTAGTTTCCGCAATCCTGATTTTAATTATTTTCTTAACAAGAGAAGCAGGAATTGGTTTTTCAGGCGTAAAATGAATGGCGGATAAAGTGCCTTTAAAATTTTTCAGTTCGCCTTTTACTTTTTTGAGTGCTGTAGAACTGCAGCTGAAAAAACTGCAATGTTTCTTAAAAGCTGCAAATCCTACCAGCATACCGTTCCATTTGAAAATGGGGATGCCATAGCTAAGCGTTTCCTCTGTTCTTTTGGGGGCGTTTTGTAAAACAACATGTCTTAGTTTTTCGAGGGCAATCCTGAAATCTTCCGGGATATCAACTAAATATTTATCAATTGGATTTTGTTTCACAGCACCTAATTTATTCATTTTTTGAC
>CAZRNW010000269.1:1300-5450 GCA_964601535.1 uncultured Flavobacteriaceae bacterium | reverse complement strand
TTTTAATTCTTTTATTTTTCCGGCAGCTTCTAATATTTTTTTCTGTTTTTCAAATTCTGTTTTTTTCTCTTCGTCAGATAAATAAGCTTCTTTTACAAATTCTTCTCCGTAAAGAAAAACACCGTCTTGTACTTCCGGTAAAAACTTACCGCGACGATCAACTAAAGTTAAAGAACCAATATTATTTTTTCTCGCTACCTGAAAGTCATCTGCACCAAAACTCGGCGCAATGTGAACGATACCCGTACCATCCGTAGTAGTTACAAAATCCCCAACCACAACTTTAAAAGCATTTCCTTCAGGTTCAGCAAAAGGTAATAATTGTTCGTAATGAATTCCTTCGATATGTGAACCTTTGAATGCACCAGCAACTCTAACTGCCAATTCAGGTCCCCTTTTTCTGTTTTGTAAATATTCTTCGATCACTTCAGGCCCTTCTGAATAAGTCAACTCTTTATTATTTGGCTTAAAGAAAAAAGAATTGAATAAATCCTTAGCAACAATTACGGTGATTTCATCATTGTTTTTGTTGTGAAAAGGATTAAATGTTTGAACTGCATAATAATCAATATCCTTTCCTACAGCTAGAGCTGTATTGGATGGTAAAGTCCATGGCGTCGTAGTCCACGCTAAGAAATATATTTTTTTGTATGGTTCAGTAATCAAGGAAACATCAAAGGGTAATTTTGAATATTCCGATTCTCGCACTTTAAACATCGCAACCGCCGTTCTGTCTTTCACATCCCTGTAACAACCGGGCTGATTTAATTCGTGTGATGATAAACCTGTTCCGGCAGCAGGAGAATATGGTTGAATAGTAAATCCTTTGTACAGCATTTCTTTTTTGTACAAATTGTTTAGTAACCACCAAACGCTTTCAATGTATTTGTTATCGTAAGTGATGTAAGGATGTTGCATATCCACCCAGTAACCCATTTTCTTAGTTACTTCTTCCCACTTATCGGTATATTTCATTACCTCCTTGCGGCAGGCTTTGTTATAATCTTCAACTGATAAATATTTCGGTGAATTTTTATTTCCTATATCTTCTTTTGTAATACCTAATCCTTTTTCAACAGCTAATTCAATTGGTAAACCATGTGTATCCCAACCTGCTTTACGTTTTACCTGATAACCTTGTAAAGTTTTAAAGCGGCAAAAAATATCTTTGATAGCACGCGCCATTACGTGATGTATGCCGGGCATACCGTTAGCGCTTGGCGGTCCTTCGTAAAAAACCCATGGTGTTTTGCCTTCGCGTGAGCTGATGGATTTTTCAAACGTTTTGTTTTCTTCCCAAAAGCGTAGCATATCCGCGCTGATTTGCGGAAGGTTCAATTGTTTGTATTCTGGGTATTTGTTCATCAGCCTTAAAAAAGGAGAGCGAATTTACTAAAAATAACCTGAATAATTGCATATAATTAGCCTCAAATTTTATTCTAAATTCATCCCAAAATCATAAAAAAATCTAATATGGAAATAACATCAAAAAAAACCTTGTCGCTTTGCGCCGGAATCAGCATGATTTTATTATCAGCCAGCGCGTTTGTATTATCAATTAAAAGTTCATTTGCGGGTAACGGAACCAAGCCTGAATTTGTTAAGTCAAACGTGTTTCAGGCGGGTGGCGCTAATGGTAAATACATGATGAATTATCAGGTGTTTAAGTACCAGGATGGCGGCGAAGGGTATAATGTTTTAGTTTGGGATACCCAATCGGGGAAAGCGAAAATCTATTATTACGATACCGGTGAAAAGAAAATGAAAGTCTGGGTTCAGGGGGCAATCCCATCAAATCCGCTCGATTAATTTAAGCAACATAAACCCTGTAAATTTACGGGGTTTATTTAATAACCTGCTTGTCGATTTTTACTACAACTGAGAGAGAAGCAATTTTAAACTGTTTACCTGTTTCAATATTCTGAACTACCACATCATCAAAGGTAAGTTTGCAATTTTTTTCCAGGTCAGTGAAAAAACGGGTCATTGGTTCAGTAATAACATTATCAAATAACTCATCATTTTGTGAGAGGGTATGCATGTAATTGGTCTTAAAATGGTAATAAACCAATTTGTACTTTGCAGCGTTTTCGCCTTTCAATTCAATTTGTTTTATAGGAATTAGTTCTTCCTGCGTAATAGTTTTCTCAACTGTTAAACCTTTTAAATGTAAACTAACCTCGTCTGTTGAAGTTAAACTTGCCAAATCAGGTTTTGACTTTATAGGCGCTTGTGCAATACAAGCCGTTGCTGCAAAAAACAAGAATGATAGAATTAAATTTTTCATGATAAATTATTTTTAATCGATAGTTGCCATCACTTTTAATTCAATGGCAATCGGGGTTGGTAATTTATTTATTTCGATGGTAGTGCGGCAAGGCGGATTTTCTTTAAAATAGTCGGCCCATATTTTATTGTATTTAGGAAAATCATCTTTCATATTGGTTAAAAACACAGTTACATCAACAATTTTATCCCAGCTGCTGCCGGCATCTTCCAGAATATATTTTATGTTTCTGAAAACACTGTGGCACTGTGCTTCAATATCGTAACTGATAATGTTTCCATTCTCATCCAGTTCAACGCCCGGAATTTTTTTTGTGCCGCGTTCGCGGGGACCGACACCGCTTAAAAATAAAAAATTACCAACGCGGCGTGCGTGCGGATATAAACCAACCGGTTCAGGGGCTTTGCCGGATTCAATTTTTGTGTTTTCTGTACTCATGGTATTCTGATAAGCAAATATAGACTAAATTTGTACTTCATTGAAAAAAATTCTGGTCATATATTATACCCAAACCGGGCAGGCTAAAAAAGCAATCGATGCCGTTTTAAAACCTTTTGAAAATAACCCGGAATATTCGATTCATTACGAATTAATAAAACCTAAAACAGTTTTGCCTTATCCCTGGAAGTATTCCGAATTCTTTGATGTTTTTCCTGAAAATGTTCAGGGCATTCCATTCGAATTGGAGCCTCTGACAGTTGATTCAAAAGAAAATTTTGATTTGGTAATTATAGGATATCAGCCTTGGTTTTTGAGCATTTGCCGGCCAATAAATTCTTTTTTGTTAAGCAAGGAAGCTGCACAATTGTTAAATGGAAAACCGGTGATTACTATTATTAATTGCCGTAATATGTGGTTAGGTGCACAGGAAAAAATGAAAAAACGGTTATTGGAAGTTAAAGCTAAATTGGTTGGCAATATTACGTTTGTAGATAAGTCGGCCAACCTTACAAGTCTTGTAACTGTATTGGCATTTGAATTAAAAGGCATCAAGGAAAATTACATGGGAATTTTTCCGCGCTATGGTGTTTCTGACAAAGATTTGGAGGCAGCGCCAGAACTGGGGAAATTGATTCAAACTTCTCTCAAACAAAATAATTTTGATAAACTTCAGGAATTAATTGTTGCTAAAGATTTTGTTTCTGTGCGTGCTAATTTATTATTAATGGAAGGAAGGGGCCGGGCTTTATTCCCGCTTTATGCCAATTATGTTTCTAAAAAGGGAACTGCTTCATCGGAAGAGCGCAAGGGGCGTGTCCGGATTTTCGGAATTGTTTTACCTACCGCTATTCTTATTTTATCTCCTATAATTACAATTGTTTCGCGGCTTGCGCCTTTATTGGCCGGAGCAAAATTTAAAAAGGAAATTGCTTATTACAAGCAAAATAGTTTAAGATAAGTGTCTTAAGTCAAAAATTTTATTTCAGAATTTTAAGCACTTATTGCTCAGGAAACACTACTTTTACCAATTGCATAATTTAATGGCATTAGCTACTAAAGAAAATATTTTAACCTATATACCGCAACGCGACCCGATTTGTTTAGTGCATTCAATTTACGAATGTTCGGAAGAAGCAGTTAAGACAGGGTTTAAAGTCGAGGCCGGACATTTTTTTGTGAATGGCAATGCCTTGAGCGAGGCAGGAATTATCGAGAATTTGGCACAAAGTTGTGCAGCACAGGCAGGTTTTGTTTGCAGCTTAAGAAACATTCCGCCAAAAGTTGGTTTCATTGCCAATATTAAAGATTTAAAAATCCATTCGCTTCCTCCGGTTAATTCAGAAATTATTACAGAGGTGAAACAAAAAGCTTTTGTTATGAATGTAAGTCTGGTTATTGTTTCGTCAAGCTGTAATGGCAAAC
>CAZRNW010000269.1:0-1290 GCA_964601535.1 uncultured Flavobacteriaceae bacterium | reverse complement strand
CCAAAATTATTTATAAACGTAACACCAAAATTTGGTATGATTTCAATTATTTCTTCTGTTTTCTGTTTATTATCTTTGATGATTAATTGTGCAGTTACAAATAAAATATCTTCAGGAACGGGTTCGTTTGCCTTTGTATCAAGTTGGAATGCGAAATGAAAATTTTTATTCAGGAATAAGTTATTTTTGTTTTCAGGGTTTTACATGCAGCAATTTTTGGTGGAGATAAAAGATGTGACGAAGCAGTACAAAAAAACTGCCAAGCCTGCTGTCAACCACCTTTCATTAAACATTCAGCAGCAAAGTATTTTTGGCTTCTTAGGTCCTAATGGCGCGGGTAAAACAACTTTCATTTCGATGTTGTGTGGTTTGTTTAAACCGGATAGCGGTGAAATTTTTATCAATGGGAAAAGCCTTGATTCAGATGTAAATGCTGCCAAGCAAATTATTGGTGTCGTGCCTCAGGAAATTGCTCTTTATGATAAATTAAGTGCTTACGAAAATTTGTTTTTTCTTGGGCAAATGTACGGCATTGAAACTGCAGAATTAAAAAAGAGAATAAAAAGAAATCTTGAAATTCTGGGTCTGGAAGAAAATACTAATCAACAAATAAAAACTTTTTCGGGTGGAATGAAACGGCGTGTGAATTTAATCGCAGGGATTTTACACGAACCAAAACTGTTAATACTCGATGAGCCGACGGTTGGTGTTGACGTACAAACAAGAACAGCAATCATTAATCATCTTCAGCAAATCAATAAAGAAAAAGGCATCACCATTTTATACACCTCGCATCATCTTGATGAGGCAGAAAGTTTTTGTACGGATATTGCCATTATTGATGAGGGAAAGTTGATTACAGAAGGTAAAACAAAAGAACTGACTGAAAAAAATAATTGCAAAAGTATTGAGGAAGTTTATTTAAAAATTACTGGACATAAATTCAGAGACTATTAAATGAGAAAGCTCTTCCATTGCATAACTAAAGAATATAAAGTGCTGGTGCGCGACAAAGCTGCATTGGCTGTTATGTTTTTAATGCCAATGGCTTTGGTTTTTATTGTGACCATCATCCAGGATTCAACTTTTAAATCTGTGAATGAAAGTCAGGTTCCTTTGCTGCTTGTTGATAAGGATAAAGATTCGCTCGCGTTTAAATTAGAAAATGCCTTAGTGCAAACACATTTTTTCGATGTGGTAAAAAAAGATATTTCTGAAGAGGAAACCAAAACTTTGGTAGCGGAGGGAAAATTTCTGATTGGGATTATTGTACCGGAAAATACATCGGAA
>CAZRNW010000268.1:0-5464 GCA_964601535.1 uncultured Flavobacteriaceae bacterium | reverse complement strand
AAATACCGAACGATTCTAATCTATCGATGTTATGCTCCAATATTGGTTTATTCCCTACTTTTAAAAGTGGTTTTGGCAAATTATTCGTAAGCGGCCTTAATCGTCTTCCATCGCCGCCGGCCATTATAACAGCCTGCAATGGCAAAATACTTTTTTTCTCTGATAAATCGATTATCTTAATGATACTACCGTCTTCATTTAAAAAAGGTATAAGGTCGATTTCAAGCGCTCTTAACTCATCAATATTCTGAATGTTAAATAAATTATTTTTTATGCTCTTGAAGGTTTTGTTCATGAATTCCTTTACCGGTAAGCTGATTTCTTTACCGTTCACCAATCCTCTTCGGATATCTCCGTCTGTTAAAGTACCTATCAGTCTTTTATCCGAATCGATAACGAAAAGCGTTAAGCTGTCTTTACCGCTTAAAGAATTCAGTACCTCTAAAGCTTCCTTTACCGTGATGCTTTCGCTGATTATGTTTTTTGAAAAATCTTTCATGTTATTTTGCCGGATTTCCTTTTATGATTGAATTATCTGCTACGTTTTTCACAACAACGGTACCTGCCCCTATAATCACATTTTTTCCAATATTAATATTTGGAATGATAACAGAGCCCGCGCCGATCAGTGTATTATCCCCAACACTCACATTTCCGCATAAAACAGTACCAGGACCTATATGAACATAATTACCTAACACACATTCGTGCTCAATTACAGAACGCGTATTGCAGATAACCCCATCACCGATTCTCACCATTGAATTTAATATTGCACCTGCTGAAACAAAATTCCCTTTACCCATGACAACACTTTTTGAAACAACGGCTGTTGTATGAATAACATTGGTAAACTCAGCTCCTTGCTTTTCTAGCTGAGCTTGTATTTTCTCTCTTAATTTATTATCCCCGATAGCAACTATACAGGAATTCTCTTTTGAAACAATTTTATCCTCTGAACCTAAGAATTTAATATTATAAGGGTTCGTCAATTTCTCTTCAGTTTCACAATATCCTCTAATGGAATGGCCCGACGACAATACCGAATCTATCACTACAAATGAATGACCCGAATATCCTACAATGATAATTTCTTTGCTCACTTTAGCTTTTTTAAAATATTAATTACTCGTTTTGCTGTGTTACCGTCACCATAAACATTTTTAAAACCGGGATGCTTCGACTTCAAAGCCTTTTGTATAGATTTTTTGATTCCGGAAGCTGTTCCTTTACAATGCAAAACATTTTTACCGGCGATGCGCCCTTTTTGTCTCTCACCAATATTGACAACATATTTCCCAAAAGATGCAGCTTCAATAATTCCGCTTGAAGAATTACCAACACAATATTTGCAATTTTTTAATACTGTATAATATCCCTTTAAACCTAATGACTCGACCAAAACAACATTTTTGTTCTTCTCAGCCAATTGCTTCCACATTAGCCGGATCTTATTGCCGCTATTATCCGAGTTTGGCATGGTGACAATTACCTGAGAGCCTTCTTTTTCAAGAACTTTAATAAGAGCAGATAATTCAGATAAACCATCATCTTTTTGTTTCGTCACAGGATGATAGGTACATAAAACCGGTGATTCCAATTTAAATCCGAACTGATTTTCAAACTCTAAAGAAGTTAAAGGTTCAAATTTTTTAATTGTGTCAATTGCCAAAGCACCAACCGGAAAGACATTCTTTTTTGTACCAATAAGCTTTTCTATCTTTTTTGCGTAAGGTTTGGTTGATGCAAAGTGATATTTTGACATCATAGTGATTGAGTGCCTAAAACATTCATCCATGGCACCTAATGTTGTTTCTCCTCCATGCAAATGTGCTACAGGGATTTTAAATGGAACTGAAGCAGCAACTGCGGCGAACATTTCATATCTGTCCCCTAAACAGATAATGAGGTCCGTTTCATTCTCATTCCAGAATTTAGCGAATTGTTGCGCAGTGTATCCGATTCCGGATGAAACCGAAAGTGAATTTTCACCGTCAACTAAAGTTTCAACTTGTTTAACCGGGGCAAACTTATCCTTTAAAATAGCGTTTACCGTAGAGCCGTATTTGGAAGACAAATGAGATCCGAAAGCAACTACTTCCATTTCGAATTTACTTTCCTTAACTAATAATTTTAGCAGGGGAGTATAAATGCTGTAATCGGCCCGTGAACTTGTGAGTAGCTTTACTTTCATTTTAGATTACTCCACTTTAGTTTGTGGTCAGAAGGCAAATCAGATTTAACAATCTTACCAATTACTTTCCCCATTTCCATTGGGGAAATACCATCACCGGGACGCTTCATGATGAGATCTTTTTCCGAAATGCGTTCTCCTTTTTTAATATTCTTTGCGAGATGAATACTTTTTCTTGCTATTTTAATATTCTTTTTTTCAGAAATACCCGGGATTTTATTGCTGCTGCCTAAAGCTTTTTCAATATTTCTTATAGAAGCTACCATTTGCTTCAATTCATTTGGTTCAAGTGAAGCTGCCTGATCAGGACCCGGCAATGTTCTATCTAAAGTAATATGTTTTTCAATAACAGTAGCGCCTAAAGCCACCGCTGCAATTGGAACTTCTATTCCCAAAGTGTGATCCGAATATCCCACATTTACTTTCAATTTTTTTTGAATTGACAGCATCGCTTTCAAGTTTACTTCAGTGAATTTTGTAGGATAGTCTGTATTACAATGCAAAACCGTGATCTTATTCTTTAGGGTGCCGGCTTTCATTAAAACCTTTACTGCATTTTGAATTTCCTGCATGGTGCTCATCCCTGTTGAAAGTATCACTTGTTTTTTAAGACTGCCAATCTCTTTTATGTAAGGAAGGTTGGTAATCTCGCCCGAAGGGATCTTATACAATGTAGGTTTTAATGAGATAAGAAAAGTAAGGCTCTCCATGTCAAAAGCTGTAGAAAGGAATTTGATGTTCTTATCGCCGCAATATTTTATTAATTCATGGTGATCATTCTCTGAAAGTTCCAATTTCTTCAACATCTCTAACTGGCTGGAAGAATCACTTTTTAAATTGCGTTGCTGGTATTCTGCTTGTTTTGCCTCAGCACTTACCAACTGCTCTGCCTTGAAGGTCTGAAATTTCACATAATCTGCTCCGGCATCAGCAGCAACATCAACCAGTTTTTTCGCTAATTCGATATCACCGTTGTGATTAACTCCTGCTTCAGCTATGATCATTGTTCTGTTCAATTTTGTAAAAATTTTGACTCTGTTGAAATAATCTCATCGGCTATGATTTTATTTCCTAAGGGCGTTAAATGATGACCGTCTTCTTTTAAAATATAATCATCTATTTTTTCAAAACGGTCATTGATATACTTATTTATATCAATTAAATAAATTGTATTAGCGTCAATTTCACTTATCGCTTTTTTTATTAGTGCATTGTAATCATTAATGTTAGTTGTAAATCCAGGAGAATGTTCTTCTGTTTTTTTATTGGTTGGACAAACATTAATCACATAAACGCGCTTGTAGTCATTCGACGCTCTTTTCAGGAATTGCTTCACTGAATTGAAGAATACCTCTTTTTCCACTCTTACATGTGCGTTTCCTTTTTGGAGGATCTTACTTCTGTTCCTGTGTAAATACTTTATCGTCATTTTTTTTAGGAATGAAGGCAATTTTGAAATTTTTTCCCTTGTTTCCTGCGCAACTGGTCTCGGAGCACAATCCACTACTCCACTTTGCAGAATCAATACGTCGGCAGGAAATTCATAATATCCGCTATCGTGCTCATATTGTTCAAGCATATCAAGAATTGTAACAGAACCTTTTGCCTCATCTTTTAATTCAATGTACTCGGGTGACTTATTCTTTTTGATCCATTCCTGGACCAAATAAATATAGCGCTCATGATACTTCACAATAGCTTTTCTTGGCATTGCCAGCGAATCGCCGTATAAGGCTATTTTAAATACTGAACTCATTTAGATTTTTGCAATTTCCCATTTTAACTCTGGGCGTACTATAGAACCCGGCCATTCACGATACCAACTACCGCGAACACCCGATGGACTCATGTCATCGGTTACTGAAAAACTTATTGCACTATTCACAACATTAAATAATCCTTCAACCTTTGTCGGGAAGACGCAAATCAAAGCATCAACCGAATAATTCCCTTCATTTAAGAAATTACCGTAGATGATACATTTTTCCTTGTACATTCCTTTTGGATTAGGAACAGTATTGTAAGGTGAATATTTATTATCCATGGCTACAAAGATTACATCACCCGCTTCGTTACGAACGTAAAAATGAACAGAGAAAGAATATTCTTCTCTTAAAACTTCATAGTCAATCTCTATACCAATTCCTTCTTTTACATCGAAGCTTGTTTTAATAGTATTCTTAGAATCCACTGCACGGATCGCTACAAAATTCAAAAAATCTTTTATTTTGTATTCCTCACCAACATCTTTAAATATTTTTTCACCAAGAACCTTCATTCCGGAAGTAAGATATCTGTCAACAACCGGATTTATACTATCGTACATTGCCATCTTACCGTGTTCAAGTAACAATCCTTTATGGCTTAATGATTTTACCGCGTTCATGTTGTGACTAACAAAAAGAACTGTACGGCCATGCCCGGCCACATCTTTTATTTTTCCTAAACATTTTTTTTGGAATTCAATATCTCCAACAGCCAGCACCTCATCGACTATTAATATTTCAGGTTCCAAATGCGCCGCAACAGAAAATGCTAAACGAACATACATTCCGCTACTATAGCGTTTTACCGGTGTATCAATATATCTCTCAACACCGCTAAATGCAACTATCTCATCGAAGTTGTTACGGATTTCTTGTTTCGTCATTCCAAGAATTGCACCATTTAAGAAAATATTTTCACGTCCGGTTAGTTCAGGATGGAATCCTGTTCCAACCTCTAATAAACTTGCTACTTTTCCTTTTATTTTTACATCACCAATAGTTGGTGTAGTTACACGCGAAAGAATTTTTAATAAGGTAGATTTTCCGGCTCCGTTCTTTCCTATTACCCCTAAAACCTCTCCGCGTTTTATTTCAAAATTAATATCGCGTAATGACCAAACGTAATCACTTGTACCTTTTGTAGAGCGATCATTTGTTTCACCAACCATTAAATAAGGATCATCCTTACCGCGAATTCTATACCACCAACGGTTTAAATCATGTCCCATTGTTCCAGTACCCACCTGCCCGAGGTGATACTGTTTACTTAAATTTTCAACTTTAATTACTACGTCCGACATAATTTAAACGGTATCCATAAATGATTTTTCAACTCTATTAAATGTTAGCATTCCTAAAAGAATAAGCACTAACATAAAACCAAAACTATACGCTAAATTCATCCAGCTAAACAAACCGTTGCCAAGAAAAATAAATTTGAAAGATTCGATAATAGAACTAACAGGATTAGCGAGAACAATCCATTTGTATTTGTCGGGTACGA
>CAZRNW010000267.1:0-5480 GCA_964601535.1 uncultured Flavobacteriaceae bacterium | reverse complement strand
CGCTTTCCCTCTCCCCAAATCCCCAACATCGTCACCTTCGTACCCGTCTAACAGGTCGGCGGCATCAATGCTTTGTTTTGATTTGTTTGTACGGGTTTCGGGTAACCCGTTTAAAAATTGGAGTTCCATGTTTTTATCTATTTTTTTTAAGTAGGGGACTTCGTAATTGAATTTTTTTGCCACACAGTCCATTGTGATCTGTGTTCCATCGGGCAGAAATGCCACCGGATAGATATGCTGATAACCATTTTCCTCTGTGTACATCGAAATTCTCAGAACTATTCTTATCCCTTCGATATGACTTAGGATAGAAACAATCATCACTGTATAGTCATCGCAATCTCCTGCCCTTACTGCCCATGTGTATTGCGGACTTTGAATTTGCTCCTTGTTTATTTCGTCTTTTCTGTATCGTATGTGATCGTACACCCAATTCCAAACTCGCTTGCACATTGCGTAGGGGTCAAATACACTTAGTTCACTAGCTAGTTGTGCGGCAATTTGTTCGGTTTGATCGAGTGTTTTTTCTATGGCTTGTGTAAGTAAACTAAGTGTATCTTCCAACTTCGCTTTCCGTTTTATCGTTGTTACATCCAGTTTTGATTTTGGAAATAAGTGATCGTACTCTGACCCGGATTTAATATTTCTTTCTTCTGTTACTTCCACGACTAAAATGCGATGTCCTTAATTATCGCTGGCATTGGCACAATGGTCTTACTTCCGGTATAATCCTTCAGTCTAGCGGGTATTGTTCCTTTAAGACCGAGGATAACATTTACTAAAATTTTCACCTGAAGATTTACCTTGTGATTTTTGGTTTGCAGTTTTTGCATCAACTCCCCGGCTACATCGGTGAGATTCATGTATTGTGCGCTAATCATAATTGTTTTTAAATGGGCAGGCTCAAAAGGATTAATTGCAATAATCTGATCGCTGACATTGGAGGAAGCAATTTCCTTATCTTTATAGAGGATGCTAACAAATGGCTGAAGGATGTACATTTTTACATCCGAAGGGTTCTTTATGATTACATCTATTGCAAATACGACTTTTGAAAAGTCCATGCTGTGTATCCGCCCCTTCATCTCGGTGCTAATATTAGCGGCGCCTTCCTTTAGTTTGGAAACCTTATAGCCAATAACTCCTATGGCTGTCAATGCGAGTATGAGACCTGCCCAGATATTCATTTTTCTTTTTCGTGCTTGTCGAAAATGTATTTCTCAATCTTTTTTAACCTATCGGATAGGCTGTCAATTTGCCTTTGGAAAACCTTTGCGAGGTTTTCAAAAAGGCTTACGTGCGTGTGCAATTCCGTATGAAGCGTATTTACCTTCTCCATCATTTGCTTGAAGTCCTTATGCAAATCCTTCAGGAAATAGGCAATCATCAGGAACGGCAGGCTAATCAATCCAAGCAGAACGCTGTTGATGATTAGCAGTATGTCAGTTGTATTCATAGATTGCGCTGTTATCTAATACAAAGTTCCGAAGACAATGGCGGAGCTTGGGCAAGGATGTTCAGTCCTGTACATTCACCGTCACCTTTGTTCACTTTTGTACATTCTTTTTTGTTCTTAAAAAGTTCCATACATATTCAAAATCCAGTTGTTCGTATTCGCAGTATTCTTTAATCGTAAGATGTTTAGTCTTCTTTTGCAGAGCGTCCCGAATAGCTTGGTGCTGTCTAGCTGCACTTCGGTAACTATCGCTACCTATCAGCTTTTGCAAATCCTTTACGGATAGGAATATTCCACCTTCCATTTTAAAATGGTTTAATTAAGTTCCTTATCTGACTTTTTGCACTTGTGTATGAAGTGAATTGCTTCGTAATTCCCTTCCGTTAGAAGGATATTAAGTGCTTTCATAAGCTGCCATTGATGCACGTTCTCAACTTTCTTGATGAGTTTTTCCCGATGCACTTTAATTGCAACCTCGCTCATTTCATTCTCAAAGATGTCTTCAATCTGAATGTCGGATAGTTCTTTAACCGCACGGCGTAGTTTTACTTCGGTGATATAAACACTAGGCTTTGTTCCACTTGTGTTTATTCTAAATCCTTCGATTGATAAATGCCTATTAAAGGCTTGGTGATCTTCATACGTGTCCATGATTTCTATTTTTTAATGATTTGAATTTTCTTTTGATTTGAGCCATTCTTTAATCGACCAGTAAGGAATGATCGTTTTTCCTGACTCGCCGTCAAGAAATTTTGCGAATAGCTTTTTATGAATTATGAGCTTGCGGACAGAATTATAGTGGAGATTAAGTATATCAGCCGCTTGTTGAATACTGAACGCTTTAATTTCTTCATCTCTTTCCTTAATGAGTTTTAATTCCGTTCTTATTTCAGACAGTTGACGAAATAATTCTGTCAACTCTGATTTTCTTACTGTGATTAGTTCTTCCATGACTTTGGTATTGTTACTACAAAGTTCCCTCGGTAAAAACTGCGCAAGGCGATACCTTGCGAAACTCTGCGGGTGGAAAAAAACGTTATGAACAGACTTGCGGAAAGGCTTTACGGTTTTAGGAAATGCCTTGATTGATTTAGAAGATCAGAAAAGATCAAAGAATAAAAGTTGTTGACAAGCGCAAAGTTCGCCGCACGATACCTGCGTATTTTTAGAAACGATTTAGTTGTGGGAAATAAAAAAAGCCGCCTGGAATCAGGCGGCTCGTTATGTAGCCAGTAGGAACATCATGCTTTTGGTGGTTCATCAGGAGGAGGCAACAATAGATATTGTCGCACGCTATGTTCCCTTAATTTCATTAATTCAACAAAAGAGGTCAATAGTATATAATAGCAATTCTCACGAGGACTATATTTGCCTACAATTAAGCCCATCATTACAAGATCGCCAAGAAACTCACAAGTAAAGAATGTTTCATTCTTTAGTATATCGCAGTATGTGTTTAATATTTCTGAAGGAGTGTACCAATTTAAGGCGCTGTCATAAAATATTCGGTACTTATATTTAAGGTACTCAGGAATTTTAACCGGGAGATCACTTTTATTACCTGTCCTTTTATAGAAGTTATACTCAATGTGCTTCATTATGTCCTCAAACGATTCCTGAAGAATTTCGACCTTCTTAGATTTTCTGTTGCCTCGTCCCCTTAATAAAAAGGTATCAAATAGACGCACCAATCTTCTCTCAGTAATATTATTAATGAAGCAAAATTCTTCGTACTTCCTTAATATGTCCTCTGGCAGTAGCCAGACAGGGTCTTTCGAGTACATAATCGGTGGAGGAGCATCATATCACTATAACGTAATAAATTGACCATTAGTGTCTTAAATTAACTGTTTTTTTATATCTGGTCGGTTTTCACGAACATTATGAATTGGGAACTTCCAAAAATTTCCTTAATTTTGATTTAGAATAGCGGTAAAAAGTAAAAAATGCCGCCCCAATGTTGACCCAAATTGAATTATACTTTATAAATATCTTGATACTAAACGGAAGTCGGACACGGGTTCGATTCCCGTACGGGCTACTGATAAAAGCAAAAATCCCACCTCTTTTGGTGGGATTTTTGCTTTACTGACGTTAAGGTCAAAAACATAAACTCAATCTTACATTTTAGTTAAATTTTACAAATGGCTTTTACTGCGTTTTAAAAGCTATATATTAGCTATTGCAAAAGAGATCTAATAAATCATATTCGGAGAAGCTGAAAACCGCAAAGAGTAAGCAACACATTCAATTTATAAATTATGGCAAAGAAAAAAGTAAAAAAGGCTGCTAAAAAATCTGCGAAGAAAGCAGCACCAAAAAAATCAGCAAAAAAGAAAAGCGCAAAACCTATTAAGAAAAAATCTGCTGGCAAGAAAACAGCACCTGCTCCTAAAAAAAGAAATACAAGTATTAATCCGTATCTGACATTTGGCGGCAATTGCGAAGACGCATTCAATTTCTACCGCTCTGTTTTCGGCGGTAATTTTGCATACATAGGCCGTTTTGGAGAAATGCCTCCGATGGAAGGACAGCCACCAATGCCTGAAAACGAAAGAAACAAAATCATGCACGTATCTTTACCAATAAGCGAAGAAACTATTTTAATGGGAAGTGACAGCTCCGAAGCATTCGGACAAGCAACTAACATTGGAAATAATTTTTCGATATCCATTAATGCAAGCTCTCAACCCGATGCTGACCGTTTATATAATGGTTTAGCAGCAGACGGAAAACAGATAATGCCAATGAACAAAACTTTCTGGGGTGCTTATTTTGGAATGCTGGTTGATAAATACGGTATACAATGGATGGTCAATTACGATGAGGCTCCTTCAGCTAAAATGTAATTAGTGCATCAATAACCAATAAAACCCGCATTAAACCGCGGGTTTTTTTATGAGGTTCCCGCAGAAGTAAAATCTTAGTCATGAACCTCATAGGGGCTACCCCCTTCAAATAATTTGGATTTTTACAGTTTTAATGCAGGTAAAACAATTTAGAAGGTATCCGTATAAAGATTGGGTATCAATTTAATTCATTAACTTTCCTCTTCTAAAAACACCAATTTTATCAATGAAAAAATTTATACTTTTTACAGTCGTTTATTTTATTTCAATTTTTAGTTTTTCACAATCCACATTCAGGTTATCATATGATGTTGCCAGCTTCGACTTAGCCGGCGGGATGGTAATGAATCCTGCAGGTGAATATGTTTTCGCAGGTACTAACGCTACATTTATTCCGCTATTCGGAAACATTGTAAAGTTAGATAACAGCGGAACAGTTGTTTGGGCGAAATCTTACACAGGAGGGATAGCAACTCAATTAAACGATATTAAAAATGTTGGTTCAGGAGGATATGTAACTTGCGGTGCATCATCAACCGGCGGAGCAGTTATTATGAAAATTGATAACAGCGGCAATATTATTTTCGCAAAAAGATACCAACTTCCCAATTTCAGCGCAGGTAAAACCTCTAATGAGTTTTTTAATGGGGTTATCGAAACATCAGATGGTGGCTTTTTAGCTGTTGGCGGTGTCGATTATTTTTGGGATGGAGTTAGCGGAACAACAGTTGATACAACCAGTTTATTCGTAGTAAAAACAAATTCACTTGGTGTGATGCAATGGAATAAAGTGTGGACTATTGCCACAGCTAATCCGGATGAACATTATTTAAATGAGTGCGCTGAAGTTTCTGATGGTTATATTTTAGTTGGAGAATCATCTGAAGGAAGCGGCGTGTTAAGCAGCAGCGGTGATTACCCAAGAAATGCAATCATTATTAAAGTAGATAAAGCAACAGGAGCCACGACCTATATAAACAGATTTGGAGCAGGGAATACTACATCGCAAGGTCTTAATAGCATAATAACTTTAGCTTCGGGAAATGTTCTATTAGGTGGTTATGATGACATACATGCTTTTGCCGCCAGATTGCAAGGCTCAGGAGCTGCACCGGTCTTACAATTTGGAAGAAGAATAAACGGAGCTGCTTTCCCAATATCTAATTACATAATCC
>CAZRNW010000266.1:0-5481 GCA_964601535.1 uncultured Flavobacteriaceae bacterium | reverse complement strand
GGGTAAAATTTTAATGTATTTTCCTTTGGCGTGTTCCATCGCTTTATTCCAATTGGGAATCATGCCAATATTAGTTTCGTTTACAAATAATTTTATACGGGGGTCGGAATAGGATTTTACAATCGAAATAGTGTTATCGGTAGATTGATTATCAACCACAACAATTTCAAAATCCTTAAAACTTTGATTAAGTACCGAATCTATGGCTTCCTTAATAAATTCAGCTCCGTTGTAAACCGGAATGCAAACGCTTAATTTAGGGCCGCTCATCTCGCTTAAAGAGTTAATTTACTGATAATTAGGAGGATATATTCCTTTTTCTCTTATCTAACACAAATATATATATTTGAAATATATAAAACTACTAATCAAATGGCTTAATTTTTGATTGGGAAAGGCCTATGATTTCTGATATTAAAGAATCCAAAATAAAAGGTTGCAAGCAAATTGTTTTAAACCAGTTTACCGATAAACGCGGCACCTTTACTAAAGTTTTTCACGAAGAGATTTTTGAAGGGGCAGACATAAAAATGCATGTGGCCGAAGAATATTTTACTTCCTCTGTTAAAAATGTTTTCCGCGGAATGCATTTTCAAACACCGCCGGCCGATCACGAAAAAATTGTGTATTGTAATATTGGCATCATCACTGATTTTGTGGTTGATTTGAGAGTAGGCTCGCCAACTTTTGGTCAGTACGATGCATTTGAACTCGATGGCGAAAAACCAACTTTAGTTTATATTCCAAAAGGTTTAGCGCACGGTTTTTTTGTTCATTCGCCATTGGCATTAATGCAATATAAAGTATCAACCGTTTACGATTTAAAATGCGATACAGGTTTATTATATTCTTCATTCGATTTTGCAAAAGACATTAGGAATGCCATTGTTTCCGACAGGGATTTGGGTTTTCCTTCATTCGAGAATTTTAAAAGTCCTTTTAAATTTTAAACATGCGGGTTTTAGTTACAGGGGCAAGCGGCGGATTAGGTGAATTAGTGATTCGGGAATTGCTTAATTCGGGTGCTGAAGTTATTGCCAGTTCCCGCAACCAAGAAAAGGCGAAGCAAAGCAGTTTTTTTCCTCAAATAACTTATCTTCCTTACGATATTAATTCGCAAACACATTCCAATTTATTCGATTATTTCAAAAAACCCGATAGTTTAATTCATTTAGCCTGGGAAAAACTGGATGAATACAAAAATCCTTCTCACACTTCTTCTATCTTACAAAATCATAAAAATTTTCTCTCCAATTTAATTGATAACGGTTTAAAAGATTTAACCGTGGTGGGGACTTGTTACGAATACGGTTTACAAGAGGGAGTTTTGAAAGAAACCATGGCTTCTGAACCTGTGATGGCTTATCCGCAAGGGAAAAATTTGTTGCGTGAATTTTTGGAAGCAAAACAGAAAGAACAACCTTTCGTTTTAAAATGGCCGCGCATTTTTTATGTTTTCGGAGAAGTAAAAGGAAGAAAAAATCTTTACACCCATTTAACAACAGCGCTTAAAAACAAAGAGGAATCTTTTAATATGTCGGGCGGCGAACAGGTGCGCGATTTTTTGAGTCCGGATGAAATTGCAAAGCGGATTGTAAAAATTGCCTTGCAGAATAAAGTTCAGGGCATTATTAATTGCTGCAGCGGAAAACCCGTTAAACTAAAGGATTTTATAAATGATTTTTTGACTAAGAATAACTACAAAATTAAACTCAATTTGGGTGTTTATCCCTATCCCGATTATGAACCTATGGAAACCTGGGGTGATACTGAGAAACTTAAACGAATTCTCGGGGAGAAATAGCCATTTATATGTTAAAAATAATTCCTAAATTCAAGCTTTGAAATAAACATATGAAAGTTGTAATTCTTGCAGGTGGTTTAGGCACCCGTTTATCGGAAGAAACAGATATACGTCCGAAGCCAATGGTTGAAATAGGCGGTAAGCCAATTCTGTGGCATATCATGAAAATATATTCCCATTTTGGTTATAATGAGTTTATTGTTTGTCTGGGTTACAAAGGCAATGTGATAAAAGAATATTTCGCTAATTTTTTCCTGCATCATTCGGATGTTACGGTTGATGTGAGCAATGGAAAATTGACCATGCACAAAACCGGGAAGGAAAACTGGAAAATAACTTTAGTGGATACCGGAAAAGATTCGATGACAGGCGGAAGGGTTCGTCGTATTAAGGAATATGTAAATAACAAAACCTTCATGCTCACTTACGGTGATGGTGTTAGTAATATAAATATTAAAAAATTAGTTGAATTTCATAAGCAGAATAAAAAATTAGTGACTGTTACTGCGGTTCAGCCTGAAAGCCGTTTCGGTGTTTTGGATATTAATGAAAGTAATCAGGTAAAATCTTTTATGGAAAAGCCAAAAGGTGAAGCGGGATGGATTAATGGTGGTTTTTTCGTTTGTGAGCCGGGTATTTTCAAATATTTGAAAGATGATTCTACTATTTGGGAGCGGGATCCGTTGGAAAAAATTGCAAAAGCAAAACAATTGGTAGCTTTCCGACACAGCGGTTTCTGGAAGCCAATGGATACATTAAAAGACAAACAGGATTTAAATAAGGCCTGGGATAGTGGCAAGGCGGAGTGGAAACTTTGGAAATAGACTCAATAAAATAAAATGAGCATCGATTTATTTCAATCAGTTTATAAAGGCAAAAAAGTTTTAGTAACCGGCGACACCGGGTTCAAAGGCTCGTGGATGTGCTTGTGGTTAAAAGAACTCGGCGCTGATGTTTACGGGTATGCTCTTCCGCCATTGACAAAACAAGATAATTATGTTACAACCGGAATAGCTTCCAAAATAAATCACATCGATAGCGATATACGCGATAAAGAAAAATTACAGGCTTATTTTAATAAAGTTCAGCCTGACATTGCTTTTCATTTGGCAGCCCAGCCTTTGGTGATTGATTCATATAACAATCCGCATTATAATTTTGAAACGAATTTAATGGGAACAGTTAATTTTTTTGAGGCTGTCCGTCATTGTCCTTCTGTAAAAGTTGCTGTGAATGTTACGACTGATAAATGTTACAAAAATAATGAAGTGGATTACGGTTATAAAGAAACTGATCCAATGGGAGGAGATGATCCTTACAGCGCATCTAAAGGTTGTTCAGAATTAATTACACATTCCTATTTAAAATCCTTTTTCAGCAAAGCAGGAACAGCAAACATTGCGTCCGGTCGTGCAGGAAATGTAATCGGAGGGGGTGATTGGGCTGATAACAGAATTATTCCTGATATCATCCGTGCTTATCAAAATAAGAAAGATTTAGTGGTTCGTAACCCAACTTCAGTTCGTCCATGGCAATTTGTTTTGGAACCTGTATTCGGTTATTTGCGTTTAGGCGAAAAATTATACAATCAGGGAAAAAAATTCTCCGGCGGCTGGAATTTTGGTCCTGTGCCTGATGAAACTTACAATGTAAATCAGGTGGTGACTGAAGTAAAAAAGTTAATTCCTTCAGTTAATGTAACCAGCCCTGAGAATAAGGAAAAATTACATGAAGCAGGTTTATTGCAATTAGATATTACAAAAGCTATGATGCAATTAGATTGGAAGCCGCGTTTGAATTTTGAAAAGACCATTGAATTTACCATCAGCGGCTATTTACAGGAAATGAAAACAGGAACCGATGTTTATGCCGCACGTTTAGAACAATTAAAACAATATTGCTCCGAAGGAGTTCAAAAGAATAATTAGTATGTCGAAAGCACTCGAAATAAAAAAACAGATTCACGCCTTAATTGAAGAATATCATAAGGAAATGTTTAAGGAAAAGGAATTTGTTCCCGGTGAATCTTCTGTTCCGGTAAGCGGAAAAGTATTTGACCATAAAGAAATGCAATACATTGCCGATGCAGGAATGGATGCATGGTTTACAACGGGAAGATTTAATACTGAATTTGAAAAGAAATTAGCGAAGTATATTAATGTAAAATCTGTTTTAACAGTTAACTCAGGTTCATCAGCGAATTTAGTGGCTTTCTCGGCTTTAACTGCACACGAATTAGGAGACAGAGCAATAAAGCCTGGCGATGAAGTGATTACGGTAGCGGCATCATTTCCTACAACTATAAATCCAATGTTGCAGTACGGAGTAATTCCTGTTTTCTTGGATATCAATATTCCGTCTTACGAAATGGATGTTTCCTATCTTGAAAAAGCAATTAGTCCGAAAACAAAAGCCATTATGATGGCGCATACATTGGGTAATACTTTTGATATAGCGGCTGTACGTGCATTTTGTGATAAATATAAATTGTGGCTCATTGAAGATTGCTGCGATGCATTAGGTGCACGCTATAACGGAAAACACGTTGGTACATTTGGCGATATAGGAACGTTGAGTTTTTATCCCGCACATCATATAACGATGGGTGAGGGTGGAGCTGTATTTACCAGCAATGCTAAACTCAAAAAAATAATGGAGTCGTTCCGCGATTGGGGACGGGATTGCTGGTGTGAAACAGGAAAAGACAATACCTGCGGAAAGCGTTTTACACAGCAGTTGGGAGATTTACCTTTTGGTTACGACCATAAATACACTTATTCGCGTCAGGGTTTCAATTTAAAAATTACTGATATGCAGGCCGCTTTAGGTTTAGCACAATTAGAAAAGCTGGATTCCTTTGTTGAAATCCGCCGCCATAATTTCAGAATGTTAACAGAGATTCTTGCAAAGCATACTAAGAAAATTATTTTACCTCAGGCCACTCCTAATTCAGAACCATCCTGGTTTGGTTATTTAATTACAGTGAAAAAGAATGCCGGAATTACGCGCGATGAACTTGCACAGAAATTAAATGAGAGAAAAATAAATACCCGTTTATTATTTGCCGGTGATATACGTAAACAACCTTATTTTTCAGATTATGAATACCGCGTTGTTGGTGATTTACCAAATACAGAAATCGTCATGAACGATACATTATGGATTGGTGTAACACCAATGATTAATGATAAGATGATTGCGTATATAGGTAAATGCTTCGATGAAATTCTGAAATAGAATTTAATCCTGTATCAAATCACCTTTACTGTAGCGTACAAAATCAATTTGCGCCGGAGAGCCCGTGTAATGTACGTTTCCTTTTTCCCAGATTTCCACTTTCATAAATCCTCCCGGAGGTGCATTAATAAAACAATCGCCAATTGTAACAGTGTTAATGTCTATTCTTGACAACACGTTCATTTTATTTAAACGTAAATAATTTGTGCCGTTCGTATAATGCGTACTGTAACCAACTGTTCCTTCTCCATACAAATCACCGTTACCATGGGTGCTTGTCGCCATAAAATTAACATTCACATTAAAATGCACATCACCCGAATTCGCAACACGGATATCCAATGAATCTTGGGTAAATTGATTTTTAAAGTAAACAGTTCCGGTTCCGGCATTCCGTACCATTCTTAAATAAGGTAAGGTAACATAAGCAACGATTTTCT
>CAZRNW010000265.1:0-5483 GCA_964601535.1 uncultured Flavobacteriaceae bacterium | reverse complement strand
ACGCATTGAAATTGTTCCCTTCTACCGCGAGCGCGTCATGGTTCAGGACCTTCATAATATTGATACAAACTTATTTTTAGTAGAACCTGAGGAATTTTTAGACAAATCGCAGTATGAAAATTTTAAAAGTGCAATTTGGTCTATAATAAGAAATCCGAATTCAAAAGTTTACGATTGGGTTGAACAACCTTCTAAGCCTGAAGAATTAAAAGGCAGAGTGTCATTTTGTGATTCTATCAGGGAGTCTTCTTTTGATGCCCAGGGCAATGAAGTTATTACTTCTTACTTTAAATGCGATTCAACCAGCGTAATGGATAATCTCAGTTTGGTTTATTTCTACGAGAGCTGGTACTTAAATACCAAAACTAATTTAATTGAAAAAGAAACTTTGGGCTTCGGGATTTATAACTATGTAAAAAGTAAAGAAGCCTTCCGTGAAATATTCCTTGTGTTTAGAGATGATGAAGCCAGAGAGAAATGCAAGAAATATTATTTCGCTGAATAATTACTTCTTCAGCTTCACCATGAAGCTTGAGCCTGCATTGGTAACACTTAACCAAAGCGAACTTTTAGTTAATTTTTCAATCTTCCAGGTTTGGTTATCGCGGAAGAGATTTTTTTGCGGCGTGTAAAGTTTTCCCCCGCCGAAATACACTGAAGTGATGGTTACATTTTTCTTTTTACTGTCGAGTTTCCAGCCGCCTTCATATTGCTCTAAAAAACGCATGTCTTCATCCAATAATTCAATGCCGTCTTCAACATACATTTTCAATTCATCAAAATTAGTTGAATCCGTTCCGTTAACTGTAAATTGCTCCAATTTCCATTTCGCAATCATGGCATTGTTCGGTGACTTAAACCATAAATTATTCTCAGGATATTTTTTGCAGCTGATGAAAGTTATTCCGGCTACCAAACTAATTATAAAAAGAGATTTTGTTTTCATGAAGAAATATTCCTTTAAAAGATCCTGACTTCGTCAGGATGACGCGCCGATTAGGCTCAGTTCCAAAAACCTTTGTTGTTGTTTACAGTTCCAATAACTTTTCCTTGTAATGCTTTTCCGGTGAAGGGCGTGTTTTTTGATTTAGAGAGAATTTCTTTTTCGTTAAGATTTGTTTCTCCTGAGGAAGTAAACAAAGTTAAGTTCGCTTTTTCGCCTTCTTCTATTTTCGGTAATTCTATTCCTAAAATTTTATATGGATTTGTTGTGAGCGCCGCAATTAAATTTTCGTTTTCACCTTTCAGCGCTGTATTCGCAGAAGCAAATGCAGTTTGTAAAGCGACAATCCCATTATCCGCTAAATCAAATTCCAAATCTTTGCATTCAACATCCTGCGGACCATGATCACTCACCACCACATCAATTATTCCGGCTTCTAGTGCTTTGCGGCAAGCTTCCACATCTTTTTTGCTTCTCAGCGGCGGATTTACTTTGTAATTCGTATCGAAATCGGCGAGGGCAGAATCATCCAGTAATAAATTGTGTGCAGCAACACCGCAGGTTATTTGTAAACCGTTTGCTTTTGCTTTTTTAATCAATTCCACACTTCCTTTTGTGCTAATGGTTGGTATGTGCAATTTTCCGCCTGCGTATTCAAGTACAGAAATATTTCTTTGCAACATAATTTCTTCTGCTAAAGCAGGTTTGCCTTTTAATCCTAAACTTGTTGAGGTCTCGCCTTCGTTCATTTGTCCGCCATGCGAAATACTTTTATCATCGCAGTGGGTAATGATGAAACTCTGAATATTATCGGCGTACTGAAGTGCTCTTAAAACTAATCCCGCATCTTTCACCGGCGTTTTGTAATCGCTGTAAGCAACGGCGCCTGCCAGTTTCATGTCGTACATTTCCGATAAATCTTTTCCTTCCTGGTTCTGACTCAAAGTCCCGATTGGATAAACATTTACCAGATTATTTTTTGCGCGGTTTATTACGTATTCAATTTGTGCTTTATTATGGAGTGGGGGATTGGTGCCGCTAACAACACACACCGCGGTAAATCCACCGGCTGCTGCAGCTTTTAATCCGCTTTCTAAATCTTCTTTGTGTTCAAATCCCGGGTCGCAGAAATTCGCCTGCATATCTAACCAACCGATAGAAACCTGTAAACCTTTCTCTTCGATGGTTTTTACATCCTTCTTGTTAATTTCCTTTTTAATTTCTGTGATGGTTCCGTTTTCAATGAATAGGTCAACGGTTTTATTATGGAAGCTGCTTTGGGGGCAGATGATTTTGGCTTGCTTTATTAATACATTCATTTTAAAAACCGTATCAGTGCAATCTCTATGGCTATGAAAGCCAGAGCGAAGATAATAAATAATTTCCAAAGTCTCACATTACCGCTTATTTCCTGTACAGAGGCGGTTAAAGCCTTCTCGGTAGCCACCAGATTTTTAAACGAAATGAGCTTATTGTCGGCTATGCTTTTTTCTATGTCTTCATTGGTAAAAAACTCCAAACCCGACTCCAGTCTGTTATAATTAAAGGCCAAAGCCTGCAGTTCTGTGCCTTTATGTGTCAGTTTAAAAAAGCCCGGGTTCGCAATTTGGTTTTGGGTGTAAACATTCAGGCGGTTATTGTTCACTCGGATTTCCGGAATCACATCAAACTTGTTATTGAGTTCGGTTAAATGCAGCGGTTCTTCGCCTTTTTCTTTCAGGACGTTTAAACTGATGACTGAATTGCTTTGCGTATAAAAATAAAGCGGTGTTGGTTTTAAACTGTTAATCGCCATTTTGTAAATAGTGGGAACAAACAAGGCATGCTTGCAGAAATTCGTAAAACTTTCATCCAATGCACTCGAGAAAACATAAATGCGTGCGTTTTTATAAGGCAATTCGCCCAGCCATGTTTCGCTGTTGTTTAATTTTAAAACGGGTTTGATATTATTTTTCGAACCTAAATTAAACGTGTAATGTTTCCTTACAACAGGTAAATCCATGCGCTCATCAATTTTATCAAACACACCTTCGTAAAAACCTGTTTTGAAATCTGTTTTCTCCACTTTTAAGCGCGAAGTATCTAAATTAGAAATCAAAGGCGCATTCAGTGTTTTGTAAAAGTCGTTGTAGTTTTGTGTGTTGACTTTTGTCGCAGGAATGATTGCCAAATATCCGCCATTATCGATATACTTATTTAATTCTGCAATTAGTCCTGATGAAAAATTTTCAATTTCATTCAGCACAATTAAATTGGCGGTAGCAAACAATGCATAGTCAATCGCCTGTTCGCTGTTCTCATGAAAATTAAACAGACTATCATTCTGCATTAAGCTTTTAAAATGTGTTCCTGTTTTCGAATCTTTTCCGTTAATAACAAGCGTTGAAATATTTAATTTGGAATTGAAAGCGAAAAATAATTCATCATCAAACACAATCGGGTAATCTTCAATTTTCAGGGAACAAAAATTAAAGCCTTCTGTTTTGCATTCAAAAGTCATTTTAGTTTCGGCTTTCGAATTAGCATCGGCGTTATAGGAGGCAATGCCTGTTTGCTGCTGATTAATAAATAATTTAATCGTTCCATTCTCAACAGGCTGATTGCTTTTGTTCCAAACCCTGATGTTTAATTTCTGGATAATGCCTTTTTGCTGCACCGGTGTTTCAAACCAGCAGCTATCAATGTAAACATTGTTGTTGTTATTCGCAGATAACGGAATTAAAGTAGTGCTGATTAAAGTGTCCGCATTCAAATTATTAAAATCGGAAATTGATTTTTGGAAATCACCAATAATAAACTGGCGTAAATCCTTAGCCTTGCTCGATTTCAAAAAATCGTTTTGTCTTTTTATAACTAAGGACAAAGGTTTCACCGCCGCCGAAATTTTTACATCAGCAATTGCATCTGTAATTTCTTCTTTCGACTGTAAACGTTGGTGTTTGCCTTCAAAATCATTTGTCAATAACATAAATCGGTCGGCATTACCGAAAGCATTCACAATTTCGTTAGCGCGTTTTTTGGCATCAGTTAAAAGTGTTCCGTTTTTATTCAAACCTTCCATGCTAAAGGAATTATCTATATAAATGCCTATGGCTTTATCGCCTGTTTTTACTTTGGCATTTGAATCCGTTAAAACCGGCTGGGCGAAGGCTAAAACCAGGCAAGTAATGGCCAAAACACGGGCTGCTAAAATTAAAAGCTCTTTTAAACGTGATTTCGACTGACTTTCCTGTTTTAATTCACGTAAAAACTTTACGTTTGTGAAATAAACCGTTTTGTATTTCCTGAAATTGAATAAATGAATGATAATTGGGATTGCAACAGCAAACAGCGCATACAGAAACGAGGGAAAAACAAAACTCATAAGACTCTAAATTTACTAAAAACAACCCATAAACCATAAACCCAGAAACAATAGAAACCCAGAAACAACAGAAACCAATGAACAGTACCAACGCCATAATCGGAAAAAACCTCGTTCTCATAGCTCTGGTTGTAATAACCGTTATGAGCATTTTCCGTTATGTGTTCTCCGACAGTACTTTGTTTTTGGTGCAGATTGTAATGGGACTGGTTTACGCTTTGTTCAGCTATTTCGAGTACAATAATACCTCTTATAAAGCCATGTTACCCGTTGAGCGTTACTCTTATTACCCCGGGAGTTTTTACACACTTCGTTTTCTCAAAATTGGTATTTATTTAACCTTTGCTTTGGTCTTGGCCTTCTCGCCAAGTGGTGTGAAAATATTGTATCCTGTTTGTCTGGCTATGGCGGTAACTGAGATTATTATTTCTTTGTTAAAGTATTATAAAAAACTCTGCTTTGTAAATGTGTACGCCAATTACATTTTAATTGCCCTCGAGGAAATGGAAAAAATCTTCGCCACCGAAGTAGAGAATGTAGAATACCGCCACGATATTTTTTATTTAGTAAAGAAAAACGGCAAAACCACCAGCATCAAAACTTTCTCCATCCAGGACAAAGATATCTTCATCAATAAAATGAAAGACTGGATCGTAAACAACGACGTGAAGATTAGTGAGGAGTCGGCTGCCAGATTAAAAGCAATTAATTAATTTACCGGTTACTGAGTAGCCTGTACTGAGCTTGCCGAAGTATCGAAGTAATTTGGGGCTTCCCCTTCGGGTCGGGCTGCTACGGGCTCCGCTTCGCTACGGTTTATTGCTGAAAAAGCAAAAGAACTAAACCTTACGCATCCCTAAGCCAAATCCTGTTTTCAATAATTTGTAATACTCTGTTGTCGCGGATTTGTAATCCGTGACATATTTAACCCCCTCAAAAACTACGATACCAAATCCTAACCAAAATCTTAAAGGGAGATGAGTAATATCATACCACCTGAACTTCCTTTGTAAGTACTTTGGTTGATGAAAACAATTGTGATATATGATTCCAACTTCGGAAACACAAAATTAATTGCAGATGCCGTTGCGCAGGAATTGCAGGGAGAATCAATTTCTGTAAATGATGTAAAAGGAAATACCTTAAGAGGGATTGATATGCTGGTTGTAGGCAGTC
>CAZRNW010000264.1:3939-5499 GCA_964601535.1 uncultured Flavobacteriaceae bacterium | reverse complement strand
GGGGAATGTTAGAGAAAGTTGCGGTGAATTGGCTGGCTGGAGTTCCTGCCATTGTAAAACCGGCGACTGTAACTTCATTCTTAACTGAAGCAGTAGTAAAAGAAATTATTGCGAGCAAAATTTTACCTGAAGGTGCGTTACAATTAATTTGCGGCAGTGCGAATGGAATTTTAGAACATGTGATGAATCAGGACATAGTTACATTCACAGGAAGTGCATCAACAGGAAAAATGCTGAAAGCACACCCACGCCTACTCGAGGAATCTGTTCATTTTAATATGGAAGCTGATTCGCTGAATTGTTGTGTGTTGGGAAGTGATGTAACTCCTGACAAACCTGAGTTCGATATATTTATAAAAGAAGTTACAAGGGAAATCACCACTAAGGCCGGACAAAAATGTACTGCCATTCGCAGGATTATTGTTCCTGAAAATTTGGTGGAAGATGTTCAAATCGCTTTAGGAAAACGCTTAGCACAAAACATTATTGGCGATCCGAATGTAGAAGGTGTAAGAATGGGCTCTTTAGCCGGTCAAGCTCAATTGAAAGAAGTAAAAGAAAAAGTTGAACAACTAAGTAAATCACAAAAAATAATTATTGGCGATTTCGAAAAGTTTGAAGTGAAAGGCGCGGATAAAAACAAAGGCGCATTCATGCCGCCAATTATTTTCTTAAACGATTCACCTTTCAAAAATACCGATTGTCATAGTATTGAAGCTTTTGGTCCTGTAAGCACATTGATGCCTTATAAAACTATTGATGAAGCGATTCAGTTAAGCAAAATGGGAAAAGGTTCATTGGTAAGCTCTATTGTAACAGCTGATGATAAAATTGCGCGTATGTATGTGATTGGCGCTGCTTGTATGCATGGTCGAATTTTAGTTTTGAATGCGGAGTGCGCAAAAGAAAGTACAGGTCACGGTTCGCCTATGCCAATGTTGGTGCATGGTGGTCCGGGCCGCGCCGGTGGCGGCGAAGAGATGGGCGGCAAACGCGGCGTGTTTCATTATCTGCAGCGTACAGCAATTCAGGGTTCACCTACTACCCTAACAAATGTGCTGAACAGTTATCAGTACGGCGGAAAATATAAAATAAAAGATGTTCATCCTTTCCGTCAGTATTTTGAAGATTTAGAAGTTGGTGAAACATTAATTACCAAAACACATACCGTTGCAGAAGATGACATCATCAACTTCGCGAATTTAAGCGGCGATAAATTTTATGCACACATGGAACCCGGTTCATTGGAAGGAACTATTTTTAAACGCACTGTTGCTCACGGCTATTTTGTTTTATCACGCGCTGCGGGTTTGTTTGTTGATCCGCCAAAAGGACCCGTGTTATTAAATTATGGAATTGATGAATGCCGTTTCACAAAACCAATTTATCCGGGTATGACCATTGGAGTCCGTTTTACTTGCAAGGAAAAATTAGAAAACGATAAACCATTGACAGCCGCGAACGGTGAAGATGTAAAAGTAGGAATTGTAAAATGGGTGGTTGATATTTATGATGCCAGTCCGCAAGAGGTACGTGACAAACTTGGCTTAGAAGGCGCAA
>CAZRNW010000264.1:0-3929 GCA_964601535.1 uncultured Flavobacteriaceae bacterium | reverse complement strand
TTTATTTTTTCTTTATTTCTTATTTCTATTATTCCCGCTTATTTCTTTTTCACAAAAAAAAGATACAGCACAATTAAGGAAGGATTTTTATAATGCCCGGGACATGGAAAGTGAGGATTCAGACAGCGCATTAATCCTTTATCAAAATTTAGTTTCTCAATATGCATCCTTTCCGCCAACTAAAATAATTGGTGTTTCTTTTCACCGTATAGCAGAATTAAGTTTCCGTAAGAATAAAAATTCGGGTGAGTATTTTAAAACAAATTATAAGGCGATAAAAGTTTTTGAAGAAACCGGAGATTCATTGTTTATGATGAATCTGTATGAAAACCTTGGTCAGGCATTATCAACCCTTAAGCGTTTTGATGAAGCCATTAGTTATCATAAAAAAACATTTTCTTTCGGTTTACGGAATAAAGCTGATCAATTATTTCTTTATGGCGGAATGTCGTTAGCCGATTGTTATTCCTCTCTGTTCAAAAACGATTCTGCCTTAGCCATTCTATTGTTATTAGAAAAAAGGTTTCCGAAAGAAATGCCACTTGAAGATTTGGGTACCCTTTACAGCAATATTGCCAATACTTACATCAATTTAGCAAGTCTTCAAATTAATAAAGCCTCAGATAGTAATAAAAAAGAATCCCTCAAACAAGCCTTAGTGTATGCTGAGAAATCGGAAGAAATGTATTTGCAGGACCTCAGTGATTCAACAAATTTAAGTTATGTCTACGGTTTACTTGGACAAATAAACAGTAAGGTCGGCAATTACGACCAAGCCGAAAAATACATTGAAAAGGCTGTTCCTCTTCAGTTAAGATACCGGTCGTATTTTGAATTAGAAATTAGCTATTTTGAAATGGCCGAACTGCAAATAAAAAAAGGAAATAAAGAGTCTGCCCTACTTTTCTTTAACAGGCACGATAGTTTAGCCAAAGCAATTTATACTACTCAAAATTCCGAATCCATAAGTGAAATGAAAACACTCTATGAAACAGAGAAAAAAGAGAAGGAAAACGAATTATTAAATGCCAAAAACGAAGAACAAAAAATTATAGGGTATTTTATTGTTTCCGGACTGATTCTGGCTCTTTTATTGGCTTTCTTTATTTTCCGCGGGTTAAAGCAACAACGTAAAGCAAATAAAATCATTTCTGAGCAAAAGGAAGAAGTAGAAAAACAAAAACATCTGATAGAAGAACATCAAAAAGAGATTATTGATAGTATAAGGTATGCAAGGCGAATACAGCAAAGTTTATTGCCAACAGAAAAATATATTGAAAGGATATTAAAAAAGTAATTATCGATAAATTTCAAGATGAAAAAGCTTCTCTATATTTTATTTATATTCCCACTTTTCTGTTCGGGAGATTTGATTGATTCACTTAAAACCGTACTGAAAAACGCAAAACACGATACAGCCAGGGTTTTTATTTTAAACATGCTAACCGAAAACGAAACGGATGAAAACCTATGGCCAGAGTATAACAGGGAAATGAAAATATTAGCTGAGAAAAATCTAGGCGCTAATCCTTCACCTAATCTAAAAAAAATATTTTCCAAATATTATGGGCTAGCGTTAAATAATGAAGGCTATATTTATCAGGCGCATGGTAATTTTACTTTATCTATAGAATACTTTAAAAAAAGCCTTGAGATCTTTGAAACGATAAATGACAAAGTAGGGATGGGATTTGCCCTGAGTAACCTGGGACTTTCATACAACAAAATTGGCGAAGACATGAAGGCTCTTGAAACATATGAAAAGGTTTTGAAAATTCAGGAGGAAACCGGAAATACTTTGATGCTTACTTCTGTTCTCAATAATATTGGTATAATTTATAATCACCAGGGTAACATACCAAAGGCTCTTGAATTTTACCTTAGAAGCCTGAAAGTTCTTGAAGCAGCAAACGACAAGTTTTCTTTAGGAAGAATACTGACAAATATAGGTCACATATACGCGAAGCAGCCTGATCTTGTGAAAGCGAAAGAGTTTTATGACAGGGCTTATAAAATAAGTAAAGAAATAAACGATAAGGCAGGTACTGCTTCCGCTCTTGTTGGGCTTGGTTTCATTAATCACAATAAGGGGATTAACGGAGAGTCTTTTAAATACTACGAAGCGGCCCTGAAAATACAACAAGAAATAGGAGCAAAACAAGGAATAATTGAAACCACTAATAACATAGGTTCTTTATACCGTGATACAGTCACTATGGATAAGGCTATTCATTATTTTACAAAAGCACTTGAAATGAGTCGTGAAATTGGCGACAAACGCAATACAGCCTTTGGTCTGTATAATTTAAGTTGTAGTTACTTCCTAATTGGAAATATTAAAAAAGCAGAGACATATGGATTAGAAGCGCTGTCGATTAGTAATGAAATAGCAGTGCCGCAAAACATTTCTGCCTCTGCCGAAATTTTATTTAAAATTTATGATCGCACACACAATCCGGTGAAAGCTTATCCTATGTACAAGCTATATATTCGTATGCGCGACAGTATAAATAATTCAGAATACAGAAAAGCTAATTTAAAAGCCCAATTTAAATACGATTATGAAAAAAAGGTGTCGGCTGATAGTTTGAAACTTGCCGGCGAGCGAAAAATTAATGAAGCCAGATTCGAACAGGAAAAAACACAGCGTTTCGCTCTATATGGCGGATTAGGATTACTGCTCATGTTCGGTGGTTTTATGTTCAATAGATTTAAAATAACACAAAAGCAGAAAAAGATAATAGAAAAACAAAAACACATGGTTGAAGAAAAACAAAAGGAAGTTGTTGATAGTATTAAATATGCCCGCCGTATACAACGAAGTTTATTACCAACTGAAAAATACATTGAACGGATCCTGAAAAAATAATTAAAGCGTAAGTTTGAGCCATAAATTAAAATATTTAATTCTTCTTCTGTTATTCTTGAATTTAATTTCAAAGAATGCTTTCACGCAAACTAATATAGATAGTTTAGAAACCTTATTCCAAAACGAAAAAAGTAATACCCAAAAAGCAGTTTATGCAGCGCAACTAATCTTTGAAACGTATAGAATTAAAGGTGACCTGAATAAATCGAAGTTCTATTATAATTTTGTGGAAAATTATGCGGATAAAAAAGCAAAAGGAAAGAATGCTTATGCCGAGGCCTTAAGGCACAGGGGCATCATTTATTATTATACAAGCAATCTCGATTCGGCTTTGTACTTTTTTAATAAGTCAGTTGATGTTGCTATCGACAGAGAAGATCACTTTTCGGAATGTAAGGGATTAAATAATATTGGTTCTATTTATTATTCGCAAGGAGATACCAAAAAGGCCCTGGATGTTTATATTCGGGGAGCCGAAAAAGAAAAAGAATATGGTTTTCAGGAAGGTGAATATATTAGCCTGAACAATATTGGCTATATCTATTCATCCTTAAAAATGTATGAACGTGCCCGGATCTATTTTAGAAAAACCATTACGCATAATTCAATCGACAAAAAAAATTCACTGATTTTTACATATGATGGTTTAAGCACCACTTTTCCGGACAACCATGACTCTGCAAATTACTATAAATTTAAATCTTATAACCTTGCACTGGAGCTGGGTGACCTTAACAGCATCATGTATTCCAGTAGTGATATTGCCACTTATTATTTAGAAAAACACGATTACGAAACGGCATTACGTTATGCAAACGAGTGCTTAAAAATTTGTGACAGTCTTCAGAATAAAGGATTAAAAGCTTATTCGTATAGTATTTACCTAAACATGTACAACGAACAGAAAAATATTAAAATGGCTTTGAGATTTGCAGACTCAATTAAAAAATACGTTATTGAAGGCATATCTCCCCACTCTACAATAGGACTTTATAAGGCCATATCCGCAACATATGCTAACGACAAACAATATGATTCGGCTTTTGCCTATTTGATTAAG
>CAZRNW010000263.1:0-5513 GCA_964601535.1 uncultured Flavobacteriaceae bacterium | reverse complement strand
AGGAATGAACAGTTCGAAAATGTTTGCGGAGTCGCTCGATATTTTATTTAGAAAGGGACTAAAAGAAGGAATGGCTTCCATGGACGAAGCGAATAAACATATTAGCGGCGCATATGAGCTGGTAGAAAAATTTATTAATATCTTCTACGACCCGAATTCATTTAATTTAGCGGAAGTCAGTTCAACTTCAGAATCTCAATACCAAAATTATGAAACTGCGTTTTCATTAGTGCATTTTTTATTGGCTGGAGATTTCTTTAGTAATTATGAGAAATACGGGGATTTTTTAAATATGCTCTCCAATCCAAAACAATTTACAAGATGGAAAAGTCTGGTGCAGCCCCGTATTAATTTGAATGAAGAAACCTGCGGAACTACTTACGATTTTATTTTTGGGGAGTTGGACGATGCCTATATAAAATCTACTTCTATTAATAAAGAGGAAGCTTAATAAAAAAAGGCGGAGATATCTCCCCGCCTTCTGATAAAATCTGTTTTCAGATTACTTAAACAAACCTAAAGGTCCGTTTTTCTCATACTCTTTACCATCGTAACCCGTTGCTTTTATAAAGTAGAAATAAGTTCCGTCCGTCGCTTTTTCTCCTGCATTGGTGATACCATCCCATGAGGCTTTAGGCCCAACGAAATCATACATTAATTGTCCCCAACGGTTAAAAATCTTTAATGTTATTTCTTTTACGCCTGTAGAGGTAATGGTGAATACATCATTTACATTATCTCCATTCGGTGTAAATACGTTTGGCACTTCGATATTAAATCCTGCATCAACAGTAATTACAATATAAGCTGTATCAGAACATACGCCTGAAGACGCTATCATGCTTACAGTGTAAGTACCCGTTAAATAAGTAGCAGATGTGCCGGCTGTTGTAGTTAAAGTTGTTGAAGTCCCGTTACCGAATGTCCAGCTAAACGAATTTGCATTTAAACTTGTATTCGTGAAGTTTACAGTTAAAGGAGCAAAACCTGATGTAACATCAGAACCAATAATCGCAGTCGGAACACTATTCGTCACATCAACTGTACTGGTAGATGTACAGCCTGTTGTCGGATTAGTAACTGTTAAAGTATAAGTTCCTGCTTGATCAACAACCGGAGTTGCAGTATTAGAACCTGAAACAATGCTTGGTCCGCTCCATGAATACGTTACACCAGGATCAGTAGAACTTCCGTTTAATGTTACTGTAGTGGTTACACCGCCGCAAGGGATTGATGCATTCGCGCCTGCAGAAACATTTGGAAGTGTACTGCTGTTCACAACTGTATATTGTGCAGTAACTGAACAACCGTTAGACGCATCAGTAACAACAACCGAATAAACACCCGGTGCAGTAACAGAAATACTTTGAGTAGTTGCTGATGTGCTCCAGTTATAATTTACACCGGTACTTGGTGTTGTAGTTGCGTCTAAAGTAACTGTTGTGTTAGTCGGTAAACATCCAATGCCAATGGTTGATGATGATGTAACGGTTACAGTCGGAACAACGGTGTTTCCGTTTACAGTATAAGTTGCAGTATTTGCACAACCGCTTACCGGATCAACGAAAGAAACTGAATAAGTTCCGCTTTGATTTACAGTTACGCTTGAATTAGAAGTTGAACTAATAATTCCGGTTCCTGTCCATGTATAAGTTAATCCTGTGCTTGGTGTAAATACCGGAATAATATCTACGCTTGTACTAGCACATGAAATATTAGCGATGGTTGGTGTTGATGCAGTAGGAACAACTGTATTGCTTGCTACATTTACAAATGTTGAAGTTGTACAGCCGTTACCTGCAGTAATTAAACAAGAATATGTTCCCGCTGCAGTAAACGTTGGTGTTGTAGTATTACTTCCGCTGCTGATACCGCTGGCAGGCGACCATGAGTAAGTAGATATTACTACAGTTCCTGTTGGAGTTACAGTAACTCCGGGAGCTGAAGATGTACACGTAATACTTACAGAATTTGAACTTAATGTAACGGCCGGCGAATTAACATCGGCAACCATTGTTGAAGTTGCAGCCGGTGCTGAACAACCGTTAGTTCCTGTTGCTACAACGCTATAAACACCCGGACCGGAAATTGAAGCTGTGGCAGTTGTACCACCACTTAATATGGCACCTGTTCCCGGAGCAGTCCAGCTATAAGTAGTTCCGCCGGTTGATGAAACACTGATAGTTGTTGAAGGAGTTAAACAAGATAAAGTAAATGAAGTTGGATTTGTTGTTACGCCTGTAGGTATAGCTGTATTAGAGGCAACAGAAACAGTTCCGGTTCCGACACAACCGTTTGTGGTATTTGTGACAGTAACATTGTAAACACCACCTAAACTTGAAGTAATCGTTGATAAAGTATTTGAACCAACTATACCCGGACCAGACCAGTTATAAGTAAATGTACCTGCGCCCGCACTTGTTGTTAATGTTGATGTTGGATTTGTACAAGTAATAGTAGTAGATGAAGTTGTAGTTGGAGTTACAGGAGCATTATCTATTAAAACACTATTTGTTATTGTTGACGAACACCCGTTTGTTCCGGTAATCACTACGCTATAATTACCTCCGGCGTTAACTGTAACACTTGCCGTATTTCCACCCGAAACTATTCCCGGACCTGACCATGTATAAGTGGCAGGAGAAGTAGTTGTTGTAGCAACAATTAGTACAGATGTGTTTGCACACGTAATTGTACCGTTATTTGAAGCAGTACCGGTAGGCAGGCCTGCATTAGGAATAACCGTTGCAACCTGAATCGCGCTTTGACAACCGTTAGCAAGGTTTGTAGCCATGTAAGTGTAGTTACCTGCAGCACATACCGTGGCGGTATATGAATTTGCTCCGGCACAAACATTCGGTCCTGTCCATTGAACTGTACAAGTACTTGGGTTTGCACTTCCAATCAATTGAACAGAAGGTGAAGCACATGTAATCGTTTGAGAAGCTACAGGTGTAATAGTTGGTGCAATTGTGTTATTACCAACCGATGAACTAACTGTATTTGTACAGCCATTCGCTGCACTGGTAATAGTTAATGTATAATTTCCAACCTGATTAACATTTACCGTTTGACTATTAGCAGAACTAACTATGCCCGGACCTGACCATGTATATGAAACACCTGCTCCCGGATTTCCGCTTAAAGTAACTGTTGGATTTCCGCAAGTAATTGTTGGGGTTGGATTAATTGAAGGGCTCGGCGGAGTTGTATTAGTAGATGCTGTAACAATTGTCTGTGTTGCACAACCGTTAGTTGGATTTTGAACAAGAACTGAATAGCTTCCGGGACCAGAGCCTGTCGTATTTTGATTATTAACACCACCGGTAATAGAACTTCCTGCGGGGGCAGTCCACGTATAATTCATTGCTCCTGGGCCAGATGTTAATGAAACAGTTGTTGTAATACAGGTTACTACTCCGGTAATACCCGCTGTTGGAGTTGGTGCTGTTGTGTTTATTATTGCAGCGACCGTAGCGATCGCAGTACAACCGTTAACGGCTTCCTGAACTTTTACTGTGTATGTTCCGGGACCGGAGCCTGTAGTGTTTTGATTATTAACACCGCCTGTAATTGAGCTTCCTGCCGGAGCAGTCCATGTATAAGATAAGCCCGCCGGATTTGATGTTAAGTTAATAACACTATTTGTACAGGTGACTGATGCAGACGTTCCCGCTGAAGGTGATGGAGCAACTGTATTTACCAGAGCTGCAACCGTTGCGATTGCAGTACAACCGTTAACTGCACTTTGAACTTTTACAGTATATGTTCCGGGACCGGAGCCTGTGGTGTTTTGATTATTAACACCGCCCGTTATCGAACTTCCTCCGGGTGCCGTCCATGTATAATTCATGCCGGCCGGATTTGATGTTAAGTTAATAACACTATTTGTACAGGTGACTGATGCTGATGTGCCTGCTGACGGTGATGGAGCAACTGTATTTACCAAAGCAGCAACCGTTGCGATTGCAGTACAACCGTTAACAGCATCCTGAACCTTAACTGTATAAGTTCCGGGACCGGAGCCCGTTGTATTTTGATTATTAACACCACCGGTGATCGAACTTCCGCCGGGTGCTGTCCATGTATAATTCATACCGGCAGGATTAGATGTTAAGTTAATCACACTATTTGTACAGGTTACTGAAGCAGAAGTACCTGCCGTAGGGGCGGGAACCGTTGTGTTTATTAAAGCAGCCACTGTTGCAATATTGGTACAACCATTTACAGCATCAGTAACTCTTACCGTATAAGTTCCGGGACCGGAACCCGTCGTGTTTTGGTTATTGACACCGCCGGTTATCGAACTTCCGCCGGGTGCTGTCCATGTATATGTTAAACCTGCAGGATTAGATGTTAGGTTAATTACGCTATTAGTACAAGTTACCGAAGCAGATGTTCCTGCGGATGGTGAAGGAGCTGTTGTGTTTTGAGTAACCGCAACTGTAGCTACAGGTGATGTACAACCCGCTACGTTCACCGTTAGTGAAAAAGTACCCGGGGTATTAACTGTTGGATTCTGACTTGTTGGTGTTGTAATTGTACCCGGACCACTCCATGAATACGTTCCTCCCCCACTTCCATTAAGTACAGTTGTTGTTTGAGCGCAGGTTAATGCTTTTGTTAAACCCGGATTCGCTGTAGGAATCGCTATTGCTGTTGCGGTTTGACTTACTATTTGTTGGGTACCACAGGCATCCGTGACAACACCATAAACTGTATAATTACCGGCCGCTGGAAAATTAATAGAAGCAGGGGAACCAGATGCAACAACAGGAATACCTGAGGAGTTAAAACTCCAGGTTAATGTATGTGGATTTACTCCGTAACCTGTACCATTTGAAGTTGCTGTAATGTTACCACCTGCACAAACTGTACTTGACGATAAGGTAAAAGGTGTTGCTACATTGGTCCACTCAACTGTACGTCCTTGTAATGTAACGCTCCAGTTTAATAAACGTGAACATGTATTGGTTGCCCAAGTACATCCGCAACCTGAACCATTTGAACAGAATACCCTTAATAAATTTAAAGAGAAAGTAATGTTTTGAGGTGAACAGGAAGCAGGTAAACATTGTACCATACTCTGACAACCTGAAGATGCAAAAGGTAATGTTGGCGTCCATGTTCCTGAAGTCGCACAACCAGGAGAGCAAGACCAATATAAACCTGCACCTGATGGAGTACGTCCACCGCAATCTGATAAAATTTCAACGCGTGGGTCACTGTTGAAACATGCTATTAAAGATGAACAACAAAACTGTTGTTGTGTTTGCCAGCTGGTACTAAAATCCCAAGGCATACTTCCGCCGGGAAAAGAAACAGTAAGTACTTGTGTACAAAACGCAGGTGTTAATTGTGAACCGATTGTATTCGCAGGTGCAGAAATAGGTCCAACTGCAATAATTAAAGGGTCAATGGTTAAAGGATAAACAATGCCGGGCATATTTAAAAAATCAGCATCAACATGTAATTCAATAGAATTACCCATTAAACGATATTTATTAAATGAG
>CAZRNW010000262.1:0-5517 GCA_964601535.1 uncultured Flavobacteriaceae bacterium | reverse complement strand
TTCATAAATCGGGAAATTGCCGTTTTTTATATGTGGAAAAAGGTCACGTAACATAAAATCAGTTTTGAAATTCAATACAAAACCCAACGAGCCTTCGTCGTTATCCTCTGTTAAATAAATAACCGCACGTTTAAAATACCCGTCTTGCAGCATCGGGTGCGCTATTAAAAAATCGCCTTGCATTAACGCTAAATTAGTAAAAAAATATGGATAGCATATTGATAAAAATCAAACATTTATTCCCTATTAATTGTACATTTGACAAAAGAATTTCCATGGGCGCTTTACGTGACGAAATAAAGAAACTAAGGGAAGATTTTATTAAAGGCACCTTAACCGATGAGGCAGCTAAAAAAAATCCCTTCGAGCAATTTGAAGTCTGGCTGAGTCAGGCTGTTGAAGCAAAAATTCCTGAGGTGCAAGCTACTGTTTTAAGTACAGTTTCAAACGAAGGTAAACCAAGCTCGCGCATTGTGTATTTACGCGAGTTTGAAAATAATCAATTCTGGATTTACGGCAATTACAATTCACGCAAAGCCATGCAAATGGAAACCAATCCAAATGTGAGCTTAAATTTTTTCTGGCCTGATCTTGAAAGACAAATCCGCATTGAGGGAACTGTTACAAAATGTGATGCGGCACACAGCGATAATTATTTTAATAACCGTCCGCACGAATCTAAATTAGGTTCATGGGCCTCCAATCAAAGCGGCGTTTTAAAAAACAGAGATGAATTAGAGCAAGCAGTAGAAAACATCCGGAAAAAATTTGAAGGAAAAGATGTAACGCGTCCGCCTTTTTGGGGAGGCTGGGTATTGAATGCAAATTATTACGAATTCTGGCAGGGAAGAAAAAGCCGTTTGCATGACAGGATATCGTATGCGTTGGAAAAAGAAAATTGGATTATTAAGAGACTTGCACCGTGACTTCGGCTCCGCTCAGTCACCATTAACTCCCGTTGCCTGAGCGTAGTCGAAGGCAAAATAAAATAGAATTATGACAAAAAAAGACAAGATTAAAAATTTCGACATTAACGGCATTGGAGATACAACTGCAGGAATGTTTGGTTTGCCTTTTAGTTTAGAAGAATGTGAAACAGTTTTAATTCCTGTGCCTTGGGAAGTAACAGTGAGTTACGGGGGAGGAACTGCTAACGGACCGAAAGCAATTCATGAAGCCTCGTATCAGGTAGATTTGTATGATCCATTGGTAAAAGATGCCTGGCAACTGGGAATTGGTATGGATAAAGAAAATAAAACCATCCGTACGAAAAGCAATACACTCCGTAAAAAAGCCGAAGCCTTAATTGATGCAATGGCTGCGGGAAAAGATGTGAGCAAAAACAAAGTTCATCAGAAATCAATTAAAGAAATTCACGAGGGTTGTTTGTGGATGAACAAAACGGTTAAAGAACGCGTTGAATATTATTTGGCTCAAAATAAAATTGTCGGTTTAATTGGCGGCGATCATTCCACACCATTAGGCATGATGCAAGCTTTAGCAGAGAAATTCGGAAAGTTTTGTGTGTTGCAAATTGATGCGCATGCCGATTTACGGATTGCTTACGAAGGTTTTGAATTTTCGCACGCTTCCATTATGTACAACGCTTTAAAAATTAAAGAAGTTGATAAATTAGTACAAGTGGGAATAAGAGATTATTGTCAGGAAGAATTAGACATCATCAACAATTCAAAAGGCCGCGTAAAAACTTTTTTCGACCGCGATATAAAACATACAATGTACAATGGTGATTCCTGGGACAGAATTTGTAACCGCATCGTCAACGAATTACCACAAAAAATTTATTTAAGTTTTGATATTGATGGATTAGATCCGAAGCTTTGTCCGAACACAGGAACGCCGGTAGCAGGAGGTTTTGAAGTAGAGCAAATATTATTCTTATTAGAAAAAATCGTAAAATCGGGCAAACAAATTATTGCTTTCGATATTAACGAAGTTACTCCAGGCAAAGGAAGTGATTGGAATGAGAATGTAGCCGCCCGTTTGCTTTACCGTATTGCTAATATGGTGGCAATGAGTAATGGGAGGAAGGCTTAATTTCTTTTGTTAAAATATTTCATTATCTTTAGTAATCAATAAATAACCTATGAAAAAATTATTTCTTTTCTCTTCATTCTGTTTTTTCAGTTCAATTTCTTTTAGTCAAACCGGTGTTGAGACTCAAAAAAAAGCTGAATCAGTGAATGACCCAAAGCTGGCTGAGTTCAAAAAACAGCACGATGAACGTATTGCGCAATCTATTCAACCATCAGTGTATTTTGGGTACGATGAAACTTTAAAATCCTTTTTTATTAATAATATTATTCCTGGCGAAACGCCAAAAGCAGACGGAACAGTTACGAAGGATGAATATGTTAAAGTTCTTAATGAATGGCTTTCGAAAAACATGAGCCTATTAAAACCAGAACACAAAAACTCAATAATTAAATAATTAGCAATATGAAAAACATTTATAGATTTGCTTTAGTAATTGTTCTTTTCCTATCAGTAAAAACAATGAATTCACAGATGGGTTGTTTAACACCAAGCTTAGGTGTTTACGATGCAACTACTTATTCTCCCATTTCCGCAATCGTTGCTTGTACATATTCCAATATAATTTACATAAGCCCAACGCAATATGCAGTAGGTAATAACGGCACAGGTCCATGCATGCGGATTATTGTTGGCTTGACAAATGCAAATGCTGCGACTAACAATTCTATTGCAATAGGGCAGGGCACTTACAATCCATATTATAATATGTGCAGTTTAGGATGTAATACAGTTCTTCCGAACTCCTCATCGTATACACTCTCTCTTTTTGGCCTTGATCCCACACAAAACCATGGCTATAATTTATGTAATACCAACGCTGCCACAAACATGAACTATACTATTGCGAGTTGTTATAATAGTATTCCTCTTGCCTCTGGTATTTGGACTAATACTACGGCAGGCGCCTGTCAAACTGTAAATATTCCTGCAAACTCTCCAATTGGAATAGTAGGTTATACAATTTCCCCTGCAGTGGTTCCTACCGCATCCCTTAATATTAATACAAGCGATTTGTATCTCGACCCAACTTTAATGGCGCAGGGAATTTATACGATTACTTATTCTTTTAACAGCCAAAACGTTTGCTCCACAGTAACTACACGAACTATTTCAATTACTAATCCTTATTCTGCAAACTGGACAGCCATAAGTCCTCTCTGTTCGAACGCAGCATGTGTAAATTTAAATCCTCAAATAACAGGTACACCGGGCGGAACTTTCACTGCAGCAAGTGGCGTTACAAGTAATTCATTTTGCCCTGCCTTATCGGGTGCAGGAACTTTTCCAGTAACATATACTGTTGGTTTAAGTCCTGGCTGCGGAAGAACAGCAACAAATAATGTTGTTGTTAATCCTGCTCCTGCAGCCACTGCTATAAGTTCGGGATCTATTACCTGTGTGAGTAACATAATTAATTTATCAACCAATCCGGCAGGGATGACTTATACCTGGACAGCACCAGCAGGAAGTTCAATAGTAGGTGGGATGAATAGCCAAAATGCTCTGGGTGCTGGTCCGGGCACGTATTCTGTATTGGTGCAAAGTCCGCTTAATGGATGTGCGTCAATGGCTACCGTTGCGGCAGTAACAAATACAACGGCTCCTATAATTACAATTGGCACCACCAACACTTTAATTTGTATTCCGCAATCAGCAACACTAACTGCCAGCGGCGCTAATACTTATACATGGAGTACAAGTGCGAACACTCAAACAATTGCAATTTCTCCAACAGTCACTACAAGTTACACCGTTGTTGGTACCGGCGTAAATGGATGTACTAACACTGCCACATTTACACAATCGGTTTCAACTTGCGCAGGATTGAACGAACTTTCAAGTAATAATGAAATAAATATTTTCCCAAACCCAACCAGTGGCCAGTTTACTTTGTTGTTTGATAAAGTAAAAGAAAAAGTGGAAGTGAAAGTTGTAAACGCAATTGGTCAAATTGTTTTGAGAAAAACTATTTCATCTACAGATAAAATAAATTTAAACATTTCAGATCAGGCGAGTGGTGTTTATTTTGTTGAAGTAAATGCGGGTGGAGAAAGTTACAGAACGAAAGTTGTGAAGGAGTAATCAATACAATTTCTTCGCCATCTTCACAATTTCGCTAAGTGTTTTTATTGGTTAATCTTTTTCAGGATTTAAGTAAATCACTTTTATTTGTTTGCGTTCTTCCTTTTCTAATTTAGGATGTTTCATTAAGTGGCCTTTAATAAATCCCACATATAAATTTTTCTCTTTCGAGGAAACGCTTAAATAACAAAACGATTTTCCTTTATAATAATACATAGCAGTCATGTATTTATATTGTTCCTCTAAACCTTGTTCAATAAGCCATTTTCTTAAAAACAACATACAGCTTTGATGCGGTTCGGGTTGTTTTAAGAAATGATTTTCTAAGGGATTAAGCATTCAGCAAAAATTTATTCTTCCGTATCTAAATGGAACTTGTGTAAAAAACGATGTAACACAGGCGCAAATACAACCGCCACAATCGTTAAAAAAGCAACACCGCTGTAAATTGCATAAAACGAAGCAAAAACTTTAGCTGCATCGCTTGGGGCTGCGTTAACAGGACCCATCCCCGTTAAAATCATACTCGCGTTTAAAAGACTATCTACCCAGGTTAAACCAAATAAATATTTGTATCCAATCATCCCCATCAAAAGTGAAAGGAATAATATAACAAAAGCTACAAGAGCATTTCTTAATATGGAATTGTAATAATGCTTTTTATGGGGGAGGGCTTTTAATTTTCTCATGTTAGTTTATTTTAAAGCAGCAGTATTTTATTTTTTCGCCTTTATCGGTAAACAATTTTTCGTAATGCGTCTTTATATTTACCAATTCTTCTCGTCCGGCAGGACAATTCACATACAAATCATCCGTATTAAATAGCAAGGTAAACTTATTTTCGGCAATCACCTCTAAAGTATATTCATAGAAACTGGTACTGTCGGTTTTTAAGTGTATTAACCCACCCGGTTTCAAAAATTTCTTGTAGCGGTTAATGAATAACATATTCGTAAGCCGTTTTCTTGTCCGTGTTTTTTGTGGCTGAGGATCAGGAAATGTAATCCATATTTCACTCACTTCATTTTCGCTAAAACAGTGTTCAATAAAATCGATGCGCGTTCTTACAAAAGCAACATTGTTTAATTTAGCATCCAGAGCTTCTTTAGCTCCCGTCCAAATTCGATTACCTTTTATATCCACACCAATGTAATTTTTATTGGGATTATTTTTAGCAAGCCCAACGCTGTATTCACCTTTACCGCAACCAAGTTCTAAAACAATTGGGTTTTCGTTTTTGAAATATTCTTTATGCCATTTCCCGCGTAAAGGTAATCCGGATTGTATATTCTCGAAATACAAGGTAAAACAGTTGGCAAAGCTATTAAAATCGTCAAATTTTTCGAGTTTCGAGGGCATTATCAGTTACAATTTAAT
>CAZRNW010000261.1:0-5543 GCA_964601535.1 uncultured Flavobacteriaceae bacterium | reverse complement strand
TGGATGAAATTGATAAAGTTGGGAATGATTTTCATGGCGACCCCTCCTCTGCCCTCTTAGAAGTTTTAGACCCTGAACAAAATTCAAATTTCTACGATAATTTTTTAGAAACAGATTACGACCTAAGTAAAGTAATGTTTGTTGCCACCTGTAATAATTTAAACACCATACAATCTGCTTTGCGCGACCGTATGGAGATTATTGAAGTGAATGGCTATACAGTTGAAGAAAAATTAGAAATTGCAAAACGCCACTTAGTACCGAAACAAACCGAAGAAAACGGTTTAAAAAAATCGCAATTAAAATTAAGCGATAAAGTTTTAGAACATATTATTGATAATTACACTTCGGAAAGCGGTGTGCGTAATTTGGAAAAGAAAATTTCGAAAATCGCCCGTCATGTTGCCGTGCACATTGCAGCTGGAAAAGACGAACCGAAAATTACTGAGGAATCATTAGCGAAAATATTAGGTCCTGCCCACATAAAAGATAAATACCAAGGTAACGATGCTGCGGGTGTTGTTACCGGTTTAGCGTGGACACAAGTTGGCGGAGATATTTTATTTATTGAAACAAGTTTAAGCAAAGGCAAAACCCAAAAATTAACTTTAACTGGGAATTTAGGAGATGTAATGAAAGAAAGCGCGACGCTTGCACTTGAATTTTTAAAAGCGCATCCAGAGATTTTGAATTTAGATCCGGAAATTTTTGATAATTACAATATCCACTTGCATGTTCCTGAAGGCGCAACTCCAAAAGATGGTCCGAGTGCCGGTATAGCCATGCTCACCTCTTTAGCAAGCGCATTAACACACCGTAAAGTGAAACGCAGTATTGCTATGACAGGCGAAATTACCTTACGCGGAAAAGTTTTACCTGTAGGCGGCATAAAAGAAAAAATATTAGCCGCTAAACGTGCAAACATAAAAGAAATAATTCTTTGCGTAGAGAACAAAAAAGATGTTGATGAAATTAAAGCCGATTACTTAAAAGGTTTAAAGTTCAATTACGTGACGCAAATGAGTGAAGTTTTGGAATTGGCTTTATTGAAAGAGAAAGTTAAAGCTTAGCTAAAAAATCTGAAACACGCTCTTCAATTTCACGGTTAAAATTAAGTGCGTTGTGTTTCACGAATTTTTCACCAGTCACTTTTTCATATAACTCAATGTAACGATTAGAAATTTCAGTTACCCATTCATCATCCATTTTCGGAACTGTTTGTCCTTCCTTACCCTGAAATCCATTTTCAATTAACCAGCGGCGCACGAATTCTTTACTTAATTGCTTTTGTTCTTCGCCTTTTTTCTGGCGCTCTTCATATCCTTCCAGATAAATATAGCGTTACGTATCAGGTGTATGAATTTCATCCATTAAAGTTACCTCGCCGTTATACAAACCAAATTCATATTTAGTATCCACTAAAATCAATCCCATTTTATTGGCAATTTCCTGTCCGCGCGCATACAAGGCCCTCGTATATTTTTCTAATTGCTCGTAATATTTTTTCTCAACTATTCCCTGCTTCAAAATTTCTTCGCGGCTAATATCTTCATCATGACCTTCAGAAGCTTTTGTTGTTGGTGTGATGATTGGCTCAGGTAATTTATCATTCTCTTTTAATCCCTCTGGTAATTTCACGCCGCATAAAACGCGTCCGCCTGAATTATAGGTGCGCGCAGCATGTCCTGCTAAATAACCACGGATAACCATTTCCACTTTAAAAGGCTCACACATTTTACCAACACTTACATTAGGGTGTGGTGTGTGCAATAACCAATTCGGGACAATATCTTTGGTCGCATCTAAAAATTTCTTGGCGATTAAATTTAAAACTTGTCCTTTGTAAGGTATTCCTCTTGGTAAAACCACGTCGAAAGCACTGATGCGGTCGCTGGCAACCATTACCAGATATTTTCCATCAATAGTATACACATCACGTACTTTGCCTTTGTAAACTTTCGTTTGCTTCGGGAATTTGAAATTTGTTTCTGTAATTGAGTTCATGTTAGTTCGGAGTTTTGAGTTGGGAGTTCGGAGATGTATTGCTTATTTCATTCTTATACTTAATTCTTATACTTTTTTCTTAATTAATTGTCCATGTTGTTAAACCTTGTTGTGTAAATTTAAATGGTTGTGATTTTCCGCCTAATTTTTCAATTGCACGTAATACTTTCATTTTTGTAATAAGCGGACAAAAGAAAAACATGAATCCTCCTCCTCCTGCTCCTGAAATTTTTCCTCCGGTTGCGCCGTTTTTTATAGCTTCGTTATAGATGCTGTCGATTAAAGGATTGGAAATGGAATGTGCCATATTTTTTTTGTTATCCCATCCAAATCTCAGAATTTCACCTATTTTATTTAATTGCCCCCGCAACAAAGCATCTTTCATCTGATTTGCTTGTGCTTTCAGGTTATGCATTGCCTCTACCGATTTTTCATTTTTATCCTTCACATTCTTTACCTGTTCATTTATGATGTCCGCCGATAAACGCTGTGTTGATGTGTAATATAAAAGCAAATTCAATTCCAGTTCATTTAGAATTTCAGGCTTTAACTGCAATGGATTTACAATCACACGATCGTTTGGTAAAAATTCAATATAATTTACCCCGCCGAATGTTGCAGCGTATTGATCTTGTTTGCCGCCCGACATATTTAAATCAACGCGTTCAATTTCATAGGCCAAATGTGCAATATCATAATTCCCCAAAGGCAATTTCAGCCATTCAACAAAAGCGCCTAATAAAGAAACTACAATTGTTGACGATGTTCCTAATCCTGAACCCTGAGGCGCCTCAATAAATGAAGTTAAGCGGAATGAAAGTGGTTTTAATTTAAATTGTTTCACTACGCGGTTGTAAACGCCAATAAATAATTCGAAACCATCAACCAAGTCTAATTTCTCTTTTGCATCTAACACCAAACATTTATCAGAACCATCAATGCAGAATTCGATTTTGCCATTGTTTAATGGTTCCAAAGAAGCATAGGCATATAAATCTATCGTTGCATTTAGAATAGCACCGCCATATATATCAGAATAAGGCGAAACATCTGTTCCTCCTCCGGCTAATCCAATTCTTAAGGGTGCTTTGCTTCTTATGATCATGTTAGTTCGGAGTTGAGGGTTGGGAGTTGGGAGTTAGTAATATTCGTTAAGGTTAATTATTTCATGTTTACAAATTGCAAAGGAATATCGTATTTGTTTACTCTGCACATTGCAATTACTTTTTGTAAATCATCGATATTTTTGCTGGTAACGCGTATAATTTCATCCATTTTCTGCAACGTTACTTTAAATTTCCCGTCTTTTATATCCTTCATTAATTTTTTCGAAGTCTCGGCATCAATACCTTGCCTGGCAGTAATATCTTTCTTAATCATTGGTCCGCTCGGGTAATGCTCCTTCTTTTCATCCAGTGAACGGGGGTCTAATCCCTGCTTTATCATACGACTATGAATGGCATCTAATATGGCGTCCAAACGCATGTCATTTTCAGTAGTAATATTAATGATTAAATCTTTTTTGTTGAGTTCAATGGTGCTCTTGCTGTCTTTAAAATCCCAGCGGTTTAAAATCTCACGCTTTGCAACATTAATTGCGTTATCCAGCAATTGCGCATCTACTTTACTGCTTATGTCAAACGAAGGCATTTCTTTGTAATTTGTGTTGGTCAAAATTAACAAAAACCACAAAAAACCGTAAAATTGTTTACAACAATTAATTAAATTTTTGAGAGCTATTTTAGTCGCATTCTCTCTCGTTTCAGCAAGTTATTCTTCTTTCCCTCTACCTCCAAATTACATGTTTTAATCTTGAAGAAAGCAATTGCAGCCTAAAATTATAAATAATCCTTTAAGATTTTTGTATTTTTAAAGCTGGATGAAACGGATTGTGATTATAGGTGGTGGTTTTGCCGGGTTAAAATTGGCACGGGAATTAAAAAATTCAGGGGATGAGATATGGCTTATCGATAAACATAATTTTCATCAGTTCCAGCCCTTATTTTATCAGGTTGCGACTTCAGGATTAGAACCAAGCTCTATTACATTTCCATTCAGAAAATTATTTCAGAATAATAAGAATGTTCATTTACGCGTAACAAAAGTGACCAAAGTAAACGTTGCGGAAAATTCTATCACAACACCACTAGGGGTTATTAATTACGACAAACTTATTATAGCTACGGGCGCGACAACAAATTTTTTCGGGAATGAATCGATTTCAAAGAATGCGATTCCAATGAAATCGGTGAATGAAGCACTTTATTTAAGGAATACACTTTTGCAGAATTTTGAAGACGCTTTATCAGTAAATGATGAAGAGCGACAAGCCCTTTTAAATATTGTGGTGGTAGGTGGCGGACCAACAGGTGTTGAAGTCTCGGGCGCATTGGCTGAAATGAAAAAAAATATTTTACCGAAAGATTATCCTGAACTCGATTTCAAAAAAATGAATATTTATTTAATTGAATCGGGACCAAAAACATTGGGTTCTATGTCGGAAGAATCCTCAGCTAAATCAAAAGAATATCTCGAAAAATTAGGCGTGAATGTTTGGACCTCAACGCAAGTAAAAAATTTCGACGGTAAAGTTGTAGAATTAGCGAATGGTAAAACAATAAACACGAGAACCGTTGTTTGGGGCGCTGGCATTACAGGCAACAACATTCCCGGTATGCCGGAAAGTTCAATTACAAAAGGCAATCGTTTTGTGGTTGACAGAACCAATTTGGTAGAAGGCTGTACAAATATTTATGCCATAGGTGATATTGCTTTGATGAAAACCGAAAAATTCCCAAATGGCCATCCTCAGGTAGCCACTGTTGCATTGGAGCAGGCTAAGCATCTCGCCAAAAACTTAAAAAATAATACACAAACCCCTTACGAATATTCAGATAAAGGCTCAATGGCCACTGTTGGCAAGCATTTGGCGGTGGTTGACCTCCCAAATTTTAAATTTCAGGGATTTTTTGCCTGGTTATTCTGGATGTTTTTACATTTAATGCTTATACTTGGAGTAAAAAATAAACTAATCATATTTGTAAACTGGTTGTGGAAGTATTTTACCTCCGACCAATCTTTACGCTTAATAATAAAACCGTTTAAAAAAGAACTATGACCTCAAGAGCTAATAATCCTTTACTGCAAAGCTGGATGGAAGTTAAACCGGGAAGTGATTTCCCTATTCAAAACATTCCTTTCGGTGTTTATTCCGATTCTAAAGTTACGCATCACGCCTGCTCTGCCATTGGCGAATATATTGTTGATTTGTACGAATTAGCGAGCAATGGCTATTTTGAAGCTTTGAATATTCCTCAAGAATATTTCAGAAGCGGTTCTCTCAATGATCTGATTGGCATGGGAAAACAAATCACCAACCATTTACGTGAACGGATTTCTGAATTATTATTAACTACTAATAACGAATTACAAAATCATAAAGAATTACATTTCCTCGTTTTCAAAAAACAAAGTGATGTAAAAATGCTGATGCCTGTGCACGTAGGTGATTACACCGATTTTTACAGCAGCATCGATCA
>CAZRNW010000260.1:0-5654 GCA_964601535.1 uncultured Flavobacteriaceae bacterium | reverse complement strand
ATGAGCCGGCAGATAATGCTCCGAAAGTGACTGTAACAAAAGATGAAAAACCTAACGAAGCAGTTGCTCCTAAAGGCCCTATGATTTTAAACGGACAAGCAACACTCTACAATAAGAACAAACAAATCACAAAAGACGGTGTATTCAGAGATAATCGCTTAATGGATGGTAAAGCCTATATATACGACGAGAATGGTATTTTAAGCCGTATTGCTGTGTATAAAAACGGTGTTTACGTCGGGGATACCCAAATAGAAAACTAAGCTTTTATAGATAAATTTATAGGAAAAGACGACGAAACTCGTCTTTTTTTCTTTTAAAAAAGTGTTGATTTTATTTAACTAATTGTAAGGTTTTTTCGCTTTTTGCTATTGTATCGTATTGGTGTATTTACTACATTTGGTATAATGAAGAGTTTATTCATTCCGATATTATTTTTCGTGAGTATTGTACTTAATGGGCAATCGCAAACTTCCATTAAATATAATAACGAGACCATCAATCTGATTGACGTTGCAGGTAAGAAGCAGGGTAAATGGATTGTGTTTGGAAAAGAGAAACCGGGCGATTGTTATAAACCGGATCAAAAAGCAGAAGAAGGAGCCTATAAAGAGAACCGCAAAACAGATATCTGGATCATGTATTACTGCAATGGCCAGGCAAAAAATAAAGTAAGTTATGTTAATGGCCGTCCTGACGGATACGCTATCATGTATCACGAAAACGGAAAAGTTCAGGAAGAAGGAACCTGGAAAAATAACCGTTGGGTTGGTGAAATGAAACAGTATTACGCAACCGGCGAAGTTCAGCACGAATTTAAATTTAACGAGGGCGGAAAACGCGATGGTCAGCAAACCTATAAATACGAAAACGGACAAGTTGCTGTACAAGGTAATTTTAAAGAAGGCAAAGAATCAGGAACAATTAAAGAGTATTATGAAGACGGGAAAATAAAAGCAGAAAAAACCTACAACAACGGAAACGTTGATCCGGCTTCCATTAAAACTTACGAGAATAAGGATAAAATCGTGAAGAAGGAGGAGAAAACTGCTCCGGCTCCTATTGTCGAGAAAGATGAAAAGCCAATTGATGCTAAAGGTCCTATGGTATTAAACGGAAAACATACTCTTTACAATAAAAACAAACAAGTCACAAAAGACGGTGTTTTTAAGGATAACCGTTTAATGGATGGCAAGGCTTATATGTATAATGAAAATGGTATTCTCGAACGTATCTCAGTTTACAAAAACGGTTCTTACGCCGGAGATACCGAAGTAGAAAAATAATTTATTAATATCATAATATTATCTAAAGACGGCAATGCCGTCTTTTTTTTGTCTTTATTTATTCCTTTCTTTGATATCACTTAATTATGGAACACAATCTGCATTTATACAACACCCTCACGCGTAAAAAAGAAAAATTTACACCACTGAACCCTCCGCTTGTTGGCATGTATGTTTGCGGACCCACCGTTTACAGTGACGTTCATTTGGGCAATTGCAGGACCTTTATGTCGTTCGATATTATTTACAGGTATTTGCTCCACTTGGGCTATAAAGTGCGTTACGTTCGGAATATAACCGACGCAGGGCATTTAGAAGGTGACAGAGACGAAGGCGATGATAAATTTGCCAAGAAGGCGAAATTGCTTCAGGTGGAACCCATGGAAATTGTACAGAAGTATACTGTTGGATTCCGTGAAGTGATGGCTTTGTTTAATACATTGCCTCCAAATATAGAACCAACCGCTACCGGACACATTATCGAACAACAGGAAATCACGAAAAAAATTATTGAAAATAAATTCGCTTACGAAATTAACGGCACCGTTTATTTTGATGTAGAAAAATATGCGAAAACCAATAACTACGGCGAACTCACCAATAGGAAATTAGACGATTTACTAGAGAACACACGTGACTTAGACGGACAAGATGAGAAAAAAGGAAGGTTGGATTTTGCATTATGGATAAAAGCAAAGCCCGAACATTTAATGCAATGGCCAAGTCCGTGGGGAATGGGTTTCCCCGGTTGGCATATTGAATGTTCTGCAATGAGTACAAAATATTTAGGAGAGAAATTTGATATTCATGGCGGCGGCATGGATTTACAGGCTACGCATCACACCAATGAAATTGCACAGAACATTGCTTATTGCGGAAAAAGTCCTTCCACCTACTGGCTGCATACAAATATGTTAACCGTTGGCGGCGCGCGCATGAGCAAGAGCGCAGGCAATAGTTTTTTACCAATGGAATTATTCGCCGGCGATCACAAGTTGTTAAGCAAAGGTTACAATCCAATGTGTGTTCGTTTCTTTATGATGCAAACACATTACAGAAGCACTTTGGATTTTAGTGATGAAGCTTTACAAGGTTCTGAAAAAGCGTACGACCGTTTAATGAGCAGTTACAAAACTTTACAAACACTTACTGCATCTCCAACATCGAAAGAAAATATAGCTGCGCTAGAAAAGAAATGTTACGAGGCAATGGACGATGATTTTAATACACCTGTTTTGATTGCACATTTATTTGAAGCCATTGGTATTATTAATTCTGCTAACGACAAACGTATTACTTTAACTCAAAATGATATTGATACATTAAAACGCATTTACAAAAATTTTGTATTTGACGTAATGGGTTTAAGACCGGAAGAAGAAAACGGAAAAGCAAATCAAGCCTTAGAAAAAGTAATGCAATTGGTTTTAGATTTACGCGCCAAAGTAAAAGCGAATAAAGATTTTGCAACTTCAGATGAAATCCGCAATAAATTAACGGAAGCAGGAATTCAGGTGAAAGACAGTAAAGACGGAGCAACTTGGTCAATTTGACAATGATGAAATTGAAATATAAATTAGTTTTAATTCTGGCCGCAGGCGCGGTTGTTTTTTCTTGTGGACCTGAGAAACCTGTTGTAGAAAACACAACTACAGGCAGCACCACTTCAACCAATACAGTTGTTCCAAAAGTTCACATTGTTCCGCCGGATTTTAATTCTGATTCTGCTTTTCATTATGTAAAAACACAGGCAGACATGGGCCCCCGTGTTCCCGGAACCCGTGCTCACGAAAAAGCAGTTGCGTATTACGAAAAACATTTTAAAAATTTAGGTGCAGAAGTTAAAGTACTCGGTGGTTCAACAACAACTTACGACGGAAAACAATGGCGCATTGATAACGTAATTGCATCCTTCAATCCCCAAACTAAAACAAGAGTTTTATTGGCTGCGCATTACGACAGCCGTCCGTTTGCGGATAAAGATCCGGTACCTGCCAACCGCACAAAACCTTGTCCGGGTGTTAACGATGGCGCAAGTGGTGGTGGTGTGTTAATGGAAATTGGCCGTTTAATTAAAGATAAACAACCAAGTGTTGGTGTAGATATTATTCTTTTTGATTTGGAAGATTACGGAGACAACGGCGATCCCAACAGTTGGTGCTTGGGTTCTGTTTACTGGTCGAACAATTTGCATAGGCCCGGTTATAAAGCAAAATATGCTGTTTTATTAGACATGGTTGGTGCGAAAGATGCTGTTTTTCCGCGTGAATCTTTATCCGTTTTTTATGCGAATGATGTGGTAAATAAAATTTGGAATGCTGCCGACAAACTCGGTTACAGTAATTATTTCGTTTACGAAGAATCAGCAGAAATGACCGACGACCATGTGCCTATTAATAAAATTGCCAATATTCCTGCCGTTGATATTTTACATTATAATTATTTAAAAAATGAGTTTTTTGAACATCATCATAAAACAACAGATGATATCAATACCATCGATAAAAAAACCCTGAAAGCGGTGGGACAAACCCTGATGGAAGTTATCTACAACGAGGAATAAGCCGGTATGAAGGGTAAATTCAAACCTTAACATTTTATCTTATTACAAATCACCAAGATTAGCAGATTCCCCTATGAAAACAGGTGAATTTTCTCCTTCATAACTTACTAACACCTCTTTTAAAGGCGGAATAAATTCGTTTTCTTTACTAGCCCTACTCTGCTCTAATGGATAGGATGAATAACAGAAAGATATGCTGACAAAAGAGACCGACAAGAAATTATTTTTACTGGATGCCTTCGCGTTGATTTACCGCGCGTATTTCGCATTCAGCAATAACCCGCGCATTAATTCAAAAGGATTTAATACTTCCGCCATTTTTGGTTTCACCAATACTTTATTAGAAATTTTAAATAAAGAAAAACCAACACATATTGCCGTTGTGTTCGATACGGATGCCCCTACTCAGCGCCACGAAGAATTTGAAGCTTACAAAGCCAACCGCGAAGAAATGCCGGAAGATTTACGCAAAAGCATTCCGCTTATTATTGATTTAATTCATGGCTTCAATATTCAAACAATTGGTTTACCCGGATTTGAAGCAGATGATTTAATTGGAACTCTCGCCCGTAAAGCTGAATTATTGGGATACACCACCTATATGATGACGCCCGATAAAGATTACGGTCAGCTGGTGGATAACAACACTTTCATTTACAAACCCGCACGTTTAGGCAACGGTGCTGAAATTTTGGGAATGGAAGAAATCTGCAAAAAATGGGAGATTCGTAATGTTGGCGAACTCATTGATATTTTAGGTTTGATGGGCGATAAATCGGATAACATTCCCGGCATTCCCGGTGTGGGAGAAAAAACCGCCATACAATTAATAAAAGATTACGGCAGCATCGAAAATTTATACAAAGATACTTCCAAACTAAAAGGTAAACTGAAAGAGAAGGTCGACAACAACAAAGATTTATGTTTGCAATCGAAACGTCTCGCTACAATTATTTTGGATTGTCCGATTGAGTTTGAAGCTGAGAAATTAATCCGTAAAGATTTAAATAAAGACGCTTTGCGCGATTTGTTTAAGGAATTAGAATTCCGCCGCCTCGCTCAAAATTTATTGGGAGAAGATATCGGAGGCACCGAAAAATTAGCCAGCGAAGTTGTTTCTTCCGAAGCGACTTCCTATAAAGCAAAATCCAATTCTGCCAACCAAACAGATTTGTTCAGCACCGCGACTTTTTTCACTGAGCAAAACGGGAATGTGTCGGGTGAAGTCAGCAATGAAGAAACAGAACCTGTTTATAAAACCATTTCTGATACCGAACACAATTATATTTTGGCGGATAATGATAAAAAGATTTCTGACTTAATTTCTGTTCTGAATAAACACAAAGAATATTGTTACGATTCGGAAACAACAGGATTAGATACTTTAGAAGCAGAACTCGTTGGTTTATCTTTCGCCGTGAAAGCGCATGAAGCTTATTATGTTCCGATTCCTGCCGAAAAGGATAAAGCGCAGGCGATTGTAGAAAAATTCCGTCCTGTGTTTGAAGATGAAAGTAAAATTTTGGTAGGACAAAATATTAAATACGATTACCAGGTATTGAAGAATTACAATGTGATTATCAAAAATAAATTCTGGGATACTATGGTAGCGCATTTTTTAATTCAGCCCGACATGCGCCATAACATGAATGTGTTATCGGAAACGTATTTGAATTACGAACCGGTGAGCATTGAAACCCTCATTGGTAAAAAAGGCAAAAATCAAACCAGCATGCGTGATGCACCCATCGAGCAAATTAAAGATTACGCTGCTGAAGATGCTGATGTTACCATCCAGTTTAAAG
>CAZRNW010000259.1:0-5658 GCA_964601535.1 uncultured Flavobacteriaceae bacterium | reverse complement strand
GAGAGACTTGAATGAAGGAATGGATTTGTTAAATGAATACGCTCCTGAACATTTGATCATTGCCGGTAAGAATGAAGAAGGCTTTGCAGGGAAAGTTGTTAATGCGGGTTCTGTATTCTTAGGAAATTACTCTTGTGAGAGTGCAGGTGATTACGCTTCTGGAACAAATCACACCTTACCAACTAATGGATATGCCAAAGCCTATAGCGGAGTTTCTTTGGATAGTTTTGTGAAAAAAATTACTTTTCAGAAATTAAGTAAAGAAGGCATTAACACGATTGGTAAAACAATTGAATTAATGGCAGAGGCTGAAGGATTGGATGCGCACAAGAATGCTGTGAGTATTAGGATAAAGGATTTAGGATTTAGTGTAAAGTAAAATTATGTTTGATTTAGATAAAATAACCAGGGAGAATATTAAAAACCTAAAACCATATTCATCGGCGCGTGATGAGTATAAAGGTAAACAAGGAATATTTTTGGATGCTAATGAAAATTCATTTGGTTCGCCGCTGGATACAGACTACAATCGTTATCCTGATCCAATACAGTTAGATGTGAAAGAAAAATTAGGTAAGATAAAGGGTTTACCAATACAAAATATTTTTCTAGGGAACGGAAGCGATGAAGCAATTGACATTTTATTCAGAGCTTTTTGCAATCCGGGCGTGGATAATATTATTATTTGTCCGCCCACTTATGGCATGTACGAAGTTTCTGCCAACATTAACGATGTTAAGATTATTAAAATTCCTCTTACTGCAGAAGAGTTTCAATTGGACACGGAAAATATTTTGAAAGCAATTAATCCGAATACAAAACTGATTTTTGTTTGTTGTCCGAATAACCCCACAGGAAATGGCGTAAAATGGGATTCCGTGAAAAGGATACTTGAAAATTTCAAAGGTATTGTTGTGATTGATGAAGCCTATATCAATTTTGCACGTTATAGAAGTTTAATTCCGGAATTATTGAACTATCCGAATTTGATTATTCTTCAAACACTTTCTAAAGCTTGGGGATTAGCAGGCCTTCGTGTTGGAATGGCATTTGCTTCTGAACCAATCATTGATATTTTCAATAGAATAAAACCTCCTTACAATATTAATTCAGTCTCACAGAAATTAGTTTTAGAAGCTTTAGAGAATACAGACAAAGTAAATGCCTGGATAAAAACAATTGTAGAGGAAAGAGAAAAATTAAGTTCAGAAATTTCTAAACTTGGTTTTGTATTGAAAGTTTATCCAAGCGAAGCCAATTTTTTATTGGTAAAGACAAAAGATGCCACTGCTCTTTACAATTATTTGGTTTTAAAAGAAATTATCACACGCGACAGAAGCAAAGTTGAGTTATGTGAAGGCTGTTTAAGAATTACAATTGGAACTAAAGAACAAAACGAATTATTACTAAACACTTTAAAACAATGGTGAAGTAGATCAAAGAACACTTCACCACAAATACAAAATAAAATGAAAAAAGTATTATTTATAGACCGTGACGGGACCTTAATTTGGGAACCACCCGATACCTTTCAAATTGATAGTTTTGAGAAATTAAAATTTCTTCCGGGCGTTTTTACTTACTTAGGAAAGATTGCTAAGGAATTGGATTATGAATTAGTCATGGTGACGAATCAAGACGGCTTAGGAACGGCTTCCTTTCCTGAAAATACATTTTGGCCAGTTCAGAATTTCATTATTGAAGCTTTTGAAAAAGAAGGCGTTGTTTTCTCTGAAGTTTGCATTGATAAAAGTTTTGAATCAGAGAATAAATCCACACACAAACCAAATACAGGCATGCTGACAAAGTATTTGAACGGAAATTATGATTTGAAAAACTCACTTGTCATTGGTGATAGATTAACCGATATGAAACTTGCCTCAAATTTAGGATGTAAATCCATTTTCATAGAAAATAATGATAAGCCAAGCGGAAACATTGATAAGGTAGTTGCAACTTGGGAAGAAATCTACAACTTCCTGAAATTACCTGAAAGAAAAATAATCCGAAAAAGGAAAACCAACGAAACTGACATTGTAATTGAATTAAATCTGGATGGAACAGGAAAATCAAACATCGAAACAGGACTAAACTTTTTTAATCACATGTTAGAGCAAATTTCCAAACACGGAAATTTAGACTTGAACATAAATGCCAAAGGCGACTTGCAAATTGATGAGCACCACACAATAGAGGACGTGGCCATCACATTAGGTGAATCATTTTATTCAGCTTTAGGAAATAAATTAGGAATAGAACGCTATGGATTTACTCTGCCAATGGACGATTGCTTAGCACAAGTCGCATTAGATTTTGGCGGTAGAAATTGGATTGTTTGGGAAACGGAATTTAAACGTGAAAAAATTGGTGATGTTCCTACAGAGTTATTCTTTCACTTCTTTAAATCATTCAGCGATGCTGCGAAATGTAATCTGAACATAAAAGCACAAGGCACAAATGAGCACCACAAGATAGAAGCAATATTCAAAGCTTTTGCCAAAGCAATTAAGATGGCTGTTAAAAGAGATAAGGAAAATATGAATTTACCAAGTACAAAAGGACTACTTTAAATGAAAGTTGCACTCATAAAATACAATGCAGGAAATATTCAATCCGTAAAATTCGCATTAAACCGGATTGGCATTGAACCTGTATTAACCGATTCTATTAAGGAAATTCAATCGGCCGAAAAGGTTATATTCCCCGGTGTTGGAGAAGCTTCAAGTGCAATGACGTATCTTAAAGAAAAAAGCCTTGATTCTGTCATTAAAAACTTAAAACAACCGGTACTTGGTATTTGTTTAGGTATGCAATTAATGTGTAAGTTTTCAGACGAAGGGAATACAGATTGTCTCGGCATTTTTGATTCTTCAGTGAAACAATTTAAATGGGATTTGAAAGTTCCACAAATTGGCTGGAACAATATTTACAATTTGAAAAGTAATTTGTTTAAAGGCCTTTCAGAAAATGAGTTTCAATATTTTGTGCATGGCTATTACGTAGAACTTGGACAAAACACCATCGCAACAACAAATTATATTACAGAGTACAGTTCCGCTTTGCAAAAAGATAATTTTTACGGTGTGCAGTTTCACCCGGAGAAATCTTCAAAAGCAGGAGAACAAATTTTAAAGAATTTTATTTCATTATGATACAAATAATTCCCGCGATAGACATTATTGATGCTAAGTGCGTACGCTTAACACAGGGCGATTATTCTCAAAAAACAATTTACAACGAGAATCCACTGGAAGTGGCGAAGCAATTTGAAGGGATAGGTATTAAACGTTTGCACTTAGTAGATTTGGATGGGGCAAGAAAAGGTGTAGTCGTTAATTTGAAAGTTTTAGAAAGTATCGCGTCCCAAACAAAACTTATTATAGATTTTGGCGGAGGTATTAAAAATGATACTTCCATCGAAAAAGTATTTAATGCAGGGGCTACGCTTGCCACTATCGGCAGTTTGGCAGTTAAACAACCTGAAATTCTATTTAACTGGGTAAAAAAATATGGTGCGGATAAAATAATGCTGGGAGCTGATGTGAAAGATGAAAACATTGCGATTGGCGGCTGGTTGCAATCAACAGACATAAACGTGATCGATTTTATTAAAATAAATTTTTTTGAAGGTATTACAAATATTTTCTGTACGGATATCTCAAAAGACGGGTTATTACAAGGACCCTCTGTTGAATTATATAAAAAGATAATGACAGAGATTCCTGACTTAAAATTAATTGCCTCCGGCGGCGTATCTGAAATGAAAGATGTACTTGAGCTTGACAAAATTGGTTGCGGAGGAGTAATTATCGGCAAAGCCATTTACGAAGGGCGAATTACGATTGACGAGTTAAAAAATTATATCAATGCTAACTAAGAGAATTATACCTTGTCTGGATATAAAAGACGGCCGCACAGTTAAAGGCGTGAACTTCGAAAATATTCGTGATGCAGGCGACCCGGTTGAGTTGGCCATTCGTTATTGCGAAGAAGGCGCTGATGAGTTAGTGTTTTTAGATATTACAGCCACAAATGAAAAAAGAAAAACATTATCTGAATTAGTAACGCGAATAGCTTCATCAATAAATATTCCCTTCACCGTAGGCGGCGGAATCAGTACAATTGAAGATGTTTCCATTTTATTAAATGCAGGTGCAGACAAAATTTCCATCAATACCTCAGCTTATAAAAATCCACAGCTCATAAAAGAATTATCTTCCCGTTTTGGTTCTCAATGTATTGTTTTAGCCATCGATACAAAATTTGAAAATGAAGATTGGTATGTATACTTAAACGGAGGTAAAGTAAAAACAGAAAAGAAAGCATTAGATTGGGCAAAAGAAGGGGCTGCACTTGGTGCGGGAGAAATTTTACTGACTTCTATGAACAACGACGGAACTAAAACCGGGTTTGCGAATGATATCACTGAATTAATTTCTGAAGCTGTAAATATTCCAGTTATAGCCAGTGGAGGCGCAGGTTCTATTCAACATTTTGCTGATGCATTCAAAATCGGAAAAGCAGATGCAGCTCTGGCGGCAAGTGTTTTTCACTTTAACGAAATAAATATTAAAACATTAAAACAAGAATTAAGAAATAATAAAATAAACGTAAGATTATGAAAATAGATTTCTCAAAATATAAAGACGGATTAGTTCCTGCCATTATTCAGGATGCAAAAACAAAAACAGTTTTAATGCTTGGCTTTATGAATCAGGAAGCGCTTGATAAAACACAAGAACTAAAAAAAGTAACTTTCTTCAGCCGCAGCAAAAACCGTTTATGGACTAAAGGCGGAGAAAGCGGAAGTTTCTTAATATTAGAATCAATTACGGCCGATTGCGATAATGACACGCTTCTTATAAAAGCAAATCCTGTTGGTCCTGTTTGTCACACCGGTAGTGATACTTGCTTTAATGAAATAAATTCAGGTAACTTCCTCTCGGAACTCGAAAAAACAATTTCTGACAGAAAAAATAATCCAAGCGATAAATCGTATACCTCTTCCCTGTTTGCTAAAGGCATAAATAAAATCGCGCAGAAAGTTGGTGAAGAAGCCACCGAATTGGTTATAGAGGCAAAAGATAATAATGATGATTTATTTTTAGGCGAAGCTGCTGATTTATTATTTCATTATTTGATTTTGCTACAGGCTAAAAACAAAAAACTGGAAGATGTCATTTCCATTTCCATCGCCATCCCGACGGTGACCGAGCAAGGCTATAGCTTTGGCGAATATCCCGGCTCGATTCCCGATCCGCTCTACAATATCCGCTACATCCACGAGATGTATACACACGCCGATCCGCATTACACCGGTCGAGCGACGGTGCCAGTGCTATGGGATAAAGTCCAAGGCACGATGGTCAATAACGAATCATCGGATATCATCCGCATGCTCAACAGCGCGTTTAACGCGTTTGGTGACGCCTCGGTAGACTTCTATCCTGAAACACTCAGGTCTAAGATCGATGCATTAAATGAACGGATTTATGAGGGGTTAAATAATGGCGTGTATCGAACCGGTTTCGCCGCCACCCAGGAAGCCTATGAAGAGGCGGTGACCTCGGTCTTCACGTGCCTTGATGAGTTAGAGCAACGCCTCGAAGGGCGATCCTACTTGTTGGGGGAGCGTGTTACCGAAACTGATTGGCGTGC
>CAZRNW010000258.1:0-5668 GCA_964601535.1 uncultured Flavobacteriaceae bacterium | reverse complement strand
TGTTTCCGGATTCACGCTTTCATTTAGTAGATTCTATTGGTAAAAAGATAAAAGTGGTGAATGAAGTCGCAAAAGGACTCGGATTAGCCAATGTCACATCGCAACACGAGCGTGCCGAAAAGGTAGAGGGTAAATTTGATTTTGTGGTGAGCAGGGCCGTGACTGAGTTTCCTGAATTTTATTCCTGGTTAAAAGGGAAATTCTCGATGAAAAGCTTTAACGATTTACCAAACGGCATTTTATATTTAAAAGGCGGCGATTTAAAAGAAGAATTCGGCCGCTTTTATAATTCCTGTCAGTTCTACGATTTAAAAAATTATTTCTCCGAAGAGTTTTTCGATACTAAGAAAGTGGTTTATTATCAGTGGAAATAAACAAACTACTTTCTGTAGTTATTAAATATATTTCCCTTTAACAATTTTTCACGCGCTTTTGAAAAAGGCTTTCCCGTTTTGGGAAAATCGGAAATATCATTGACTTGTTATTCAGTGTTTTAAAAAAGGCACCGTGTTTGTCACACCCTGGTAAACCATAAAACCAAATGTTATGAAAAATTTAATTAGAAGAACACTGGTGTTGGGCTTGGTAAGTTTAGCACTTTTAACGAAAACGGTAAACGGACAGGAAACAGAACCGGTTCCGGTTACAAAAAGCACAGCAAATGCATATTATAAAAATGCAATTGGTTTGCGCGCAGGTGAAACTTCAGGTTTAACTTATAAACACAGGTCTCAAAAAGGTGATGCAGTAGAAATTATTTTAGGAACATTTCCGTATGCTTTTAGTTTAACCGGCTTGTACGAAAAATATATGCCAACCGGACTAAATGGCTTGCAATGGTATTTTGGTGGCGGCGGACATGTTACGAGTCAGCTTGTTAATACCTATGGCTACTATGTGTATAATGAAAGGGGCCGTTATTATTATTACAGAACTTATTCTTACGGTCCTGCCGTTGGAATCGATGGAATTATTGGTATTGAGTACAAAATTCCAAGGGCACCGTTTGCGTTTAGTTTCGATTTAAAACCTAATCTTGAAGTTGTTCCTGGCTCAGCAGTATATAGCAGTCTCGATCCGGGTTTAGGTGTTAAGGTTACATTTTAAGTAATTCACGGATTGTTTAATTTAAAACTAAAGCCATGAAAATATTAAAGAGGATTGCGGTATTAGTCATGTTTTTAATGATGGCCGCAGCTTGTGAGAAAGAAGAAATGGGAGGAGCCAGAATGCAGGTGAATTTAACTGATGCCCCTGCTCAGAATTACCAAAGTGTTTTCATTGATTTGCAAAAGGTAATGGTTCACTACGAAGGTACACCTGGAGAAAAATGGATTGAACTTAAAGCTAACCCCGGAATTTATGATTTGCTAACCTTAAGAAATAATGTGAATGTGGTTATTGCCGACGAAGCAAAATTACCTTTAGGTAAAATAAGTCAGATTCGCCTTGTTTTAGGAAATCAGAACTCAGTTGTTGTTGAAGGTCATAAATTCGGTCTTGTGGTTCCCAGCTCCTATCAAAGTGGTTTAAAAATTAGTGTTCATCAAACCATCAGAAGAAATGATTTTGTAATCATTACTCTTGATTTTGATGCCCAGTCTTCAGTTAACCTAAATGGTAATGGAGAATATGAAATGAAACCGGTTATTAAAGTGAAAGAGATAATTAACAATTAGAGTAAACCTTTAAAAAGGAGGATAGCATGAAAGAAGTAATTAAAATAAAAGTAGTACTGCTAATTAGTTTTTTAGCAGTATTGCTTTTAAGTTGTTCGCACAAAGAAGAAGAACAACGGTTGAACGCGGTTCGGAATGAACTGGCGCAAACTCAAAAAACACGCGATTCGATTGAAGCCACTATGTTATTATCGCTTGATGAAATTGATAAGCGTATCGGCATCATTAAATCCCAAAAGGGATACCTCGTATTTAACAGTCAGAACGATGTTGTCAATAAAAAAGAGCAGATTCTGAATAACATTGCTTTAATGGACGAATTGATTGGGGAGAACGAAAAACGAATCTCTAAATTAAGAGCCGAGCTGAAACGCATTAATTCCGGTAACAAAGAATTAAATAAGCGGATTACGAATTATGAGGAATTAAATAAACAGATTGCTCTTGAGGTTTCAGGATTAAGAACTCAGTTAATCGAAGAAAAGGCTAAGAACGAAAAACTGGCAGATGAAAACGAAGGTCTGAATATTGAAATCACTAATCAAGCATTGATGTACGATAACCTTCGTGTACAGTATAATAAAGCCGAGCAGGATGCTTACATCGCTTATTGCGTAAAAGGAACTAGAAAGCAATTGAAAAAGGCGAATGTAATCGAAAAGAAGAACCTTTTATCCTTAGCTGCTCCTGATAAGTTAAGTCCGGCAGCTAATCCTGAAAGTTTCGAGAAAATTGATATGCGTACAACATTGCAGATTCCTTTAGGGAGCAAAGAAGCTAAAATTGTAACTACCCATAATGAAAATTCATGGAAGTGGTGTGATGAAAGCGATGGAACAAAGCGTTTGTGCATTGTTGATCCGCAGGCATTCTGGCAAAAGTCGAAATACCTGGTAATTGAAACAAAGTAAAAATTTAAAATCAATCTTATGAAAAAGCTCGGTGTTATAGTGATGGTTATTCTCAGTGTTTTCTTAGGCTGTAAAAAAAGCGAATTAAGAACCGAGGATAAAATTGTCCCAAGGGATTTCCTTTCGGATAAAAAATATGAAAAACTGATTGTTGAGGTGGTGTACGAACAGGGTTTTTCTTTAAATAGTCAAACCATAAAAAACCTTCAGGATTTTTTAAGTGCGCGTTTGAATAAACCAAAAGGAATTATTTTTCAGCACAAAGAAATTTCCGCTCAGGGAAAGGAATACATGACGGTTTCAGATATAATAAATATTGAGAAGCAATTCAGAACAAGTTTTTCAGGCAGGAATACGCTTACAGCATTTGTGTTTATTACTTCAGCCGACTATGCAGGAAATTCAGGAAACATAAAAACCCTGGGCATAGCGTATGGTAATACCTCAATGGCTTTGTTCGGAAAAACAATCAATAATTTTTCTGGCGGATTAACGGAGCCGCCCCGCCATGTTTTGGAAACTGTGGTAGCAGAACATGAATTCGGTCATTTATTCGGATTGGTAGATAACGGAACTGCTATGCAGGATTATCATTTGGACGCACCAAACGGACGCCATTGCAATAATAAAAATTGTTTGATGTATTACACAGCTGAAACTTCCGACATAGTAGGTAATTTATTGGGCGGTGAAATACCCGGACTCGACAATTATTGTATCAGGGATTTGCAATTTAACGGGGGGAAATAATTTAATTGGTTGAGGTTTTTAGCATCCTCTCTTTAAACAAGAGCTTCCGGAGGGGGGGCTCTTGTTTTTTTACCTCAAAATCTTTCTTACAAAAGCCACAGTAAAATAACTCATCAGGAAAACCCCGCTGAAGCCTTCGAAAGCAGCAAATAATTTTAAAATTCCTTCCGGAAAATAATCACCATAACCGATGGTGAAAAATGTAATGGCACTGTAGTAAAGATTATTAAAGAAATCATGCGAATGATTCAAACCCTGAGGTAGTGTACTTTCAACCGAGCCTAAAACATGAAGAAAGGTATCAACCAAATAATATAATATCGCAAAAGTAAAAATGGTTAAAATGCCATTGAGCAAAACTCTTATAGGCGAGGTAGCATAACGGCCTACGTAATCGAACACATAAACCTGGAAATAGTAATTTAAATAACCCAGTAATTTTTTCAGGAAAGAACCTTTTAACGCTTCCCCGAGATTAGCTTTTGCCTCGCAGCGTTTAAATTCAACATAAGCATCGTCTTCATCTTCGTATTGTCCATTTACCCTGAAATTTTCTTTTAAAATCCTGAATTGCTCTGCCTTTTGGAAATAAGTTGATTTTTTCTGATTGTAAATGAAATTGTACACATCATTCTCCCGCCAGTTAATGAAAATACGTCCGATAATACGTGTATTCACCATGTTTATTTCGTGAATCGCCACTTCATTATTCTCCGGAACCATATCGATAATATCGCGTACCACCGAATTAGCCATGTTTAATAATTTACAGGAACTAAACCTGAAATCGGTAAAACAATTAAACGAACAGGCATTAAAAGAAATTTGATTAGCGGTTGATTGATTGAAACTGATGCTGCCACTTCCAAAATCTACTTTATCGAAATTCACTTCACACTGTGTAAAATCAGCCAAATCAAATATTTTATGTCCTGCTCCGAATTGAGAACCTCTGAAATTTACTTTTCCGTTTCCGAATTCAGCGCCTTCAAAAGAAATATCGCCGTCGTTAAAGTCTACCCTGCGCAAATCAATTCTTCCGCCGCCAAACTCAACATTTTTAAAGTCCTTTTTACCTTTCCCGAAACGGGCACGTTCAAAAGAAATATTTCCTTCATTAAACTTTGCAAATTTAAAATCCACAACACCATCACCAAACACCGAATTTTTAAAATCTACGTTTCCGTTACTGAAAGAAGCATCGGCAAAAATCAAATTACCATGACCGAAATTAGCGCTGTTAAATGAAATATCGCCGTCGCCAAATTTTACCGATTGAAAATTTTTAGTTCCGTTACTGAAACGGGTGCTTTCAAAACCAACCGATGAGTGTCCGAAATCCGCATAAGTAAAATCAACAAAGCCATTTCCGAAAACACTGTGACTAAAGAGAACTGAATTACCTTCAAATTTGGCGTAAGAAAAATCGGTTTGTACCTCACAGTCAAAAAATACATTATTTGCGTTAAAATTTTTCAGAGTAACATAATCATGCTCTTTTAATCCGCGCAATTTGCGGTATTCGCTTAATGAAAAGTGATTAATATAAACTTCGGTTAATGTAAAATCTGTTTTATTATCAATGCGGGTATAAAGTTCATCGGCATTTAGTACTTTCAGTTTAACGCGCTGTATTTTTTTGAGGCCTTCATCCAAAAGTGTTATCACCGCCAGTTTTTCAGTAGTTCCCGGTACAGGTTCAAAACTTACGGTATACCGTAAAACATCATTTTCCTGGAGGCGGCTGTTTAACATTTTTTTGTTTTTACTCGATGAAGATAGGAAATATTAGAATAAAAAATCCCGCATTTTGCGGGACTATTTTTGTTTGGTGCGGGCTCAAATTTACCCTGTTCGAACCAAATAACCAACGAAAACTCCGAAGAATCGAAAGAAGCCCAAATTCAGCGATTTTTAGCCGATTTAAGGGCTGTAAGCCACTTCTGCAAGGTGTTTAGGGTTGGTCAGAAATAAGGACTGTTATCGTATTTTACGGTAATTTTACCGTAATTAACAACATTTATCTCCTGCCTGAATCGGCGGACATTTTTCCGACCCGTAACTGCAATAAACGCAACAATCTCCTTTTAAAGGCTTTAGTACAGATTTACATTTTTCGCATTCGTAAAAGTAAACGCAGGCATCTGTAGGCATGATTTCTTCTTTTTTGTGTCCACAATTTGGGCAAGTCAATGTTGAATTTAATTCAACTGTCTTACCATTGTATGTTGTACAGGTTTTACAGGTCATATGTTTTTTATTTATATAGTAGTTAAGTCCCGTTGCAAACAAAAGCCCAAACATACCAATATAAAGTAATATTGTCCA
>CAZRNW010000257.1:0-5682 GCA_964601535.1 uncultured Flavobacteriaceae bacterium | reverse complement strand
AGTTTTCTTCCTTCTTTGCATTCCTTGCATTTACAATGATCGGTTTGTCCCGCCGATTTTATGCCTAATTTTAGTAATTCGGGCTTTCCGTCTTCAACCCAATAACAAACATATCCTTCATCGTTCATTAAATACGTTCTAGTCCATTTCTGCTGCGTAGCCCAAAAATAACCGTTCTCATACCAAGACTGAATTGGTGTAATTAAAAATACACCTGGGGTAGTTTTTGGATCAGGTAAGTTCATAGAAACTTCACTTCTTCTCCAACAATATTCTTATAATGCTTTCCGTCCTTTTCGCGAGACTCAATATGTCCTTCAATATAAACTAGTGCGCCTTTTTTCAAATATGCAAGACATTGTGTTGCAAGCGTACCAAAACATACAACACTATGCCACTCAGTTCTCTCTTCTCCGTTGTGTTTAGTAGTAGTTGCAATATTAAGCTTACATCCTGAAGAAATATTGTCGGGGTCAGTTCCTAGTCTACCAACTAAAATTACTTTGTTAATCAATTTCAACTCCTTTAATTTTCAACGCGGCCAAACAAATCGCTTCTGGCGTTGTAACTCCTTCTTCATATAAACCACTTTCAAACTTTTTACCTGCACTATTCTGGAAAAAACAGTTTACTCTACTTTCAATCATTTTTAAAGAAAAGAAGTATCCTAGATTTTGTAAATGTTCTACAATTTGCCAGGCATCTGATATATTTGTTGAAAACGCAGGAAGAGTTGTTTGTTCGCCGTTTTCGTTCGACCATTCTAACACTCCCCAAGGAATAATTTCGTTTTCTGAAGCAATAGCTCCTTTATTGATAATCTTTTGTGACCAATTCAATACTTTCTCAGCAACCAAGGTATCCAATTCAATTCCTGGCTTCATCGTGAACTCCTGAGCACATCAAGAAGATCCTCTATTTGCTGAGTAATCGTTTGTTTATCTTCAATCCTTCCAATTCGTTCTAGTTGCTGTTCAACCCAGTCAATTTTTAGCTCTAAGTCAGAAATTTGTTCCCATCGTCTTTTTAGCTTTGCTTTTAGCTGTCGAACTCGTTCTCTGGTAATTGGTGGGTGATAAAATCGCATAAGCGGATCTCTTTTAACAAGCTTGCGACATTGTTTTTCGTGAAACCAAAAAGAATTATTGTCAGGTTTTGTTCCCCAATTGTCCATTTTAACCCACAATCTATCGTTATCTATTTCGCAAACCGTTCCTTTATCTTCGGTTGTTGCTGTAGTTTCTTGACAAATATCATACACTTTCACTCTGTCACCGATTTGATACTTCATCGAATCCTCTCATATCTAATACATTGAGAATGAACTTGAGGAACCATTACTTTTCCAACAAGAACTAAGGTAGTCATTGTTTTATAATCGGTACATTTCCATTCGTCTTTAATAAGAGAAAACGTTTCTTGGCTTAAAGTAACAAAAAACATTGCTACTGAATAAAAAAATAGAAAAATAATAAAAGGTAAAGCAAAATATGTAAGAATTTTGTCAATTAACCAAAATAACCTATCTTCCATTATAGCCAATCTCCTGACTTTTGGTCCTTTTCTTCTTTCTTTCTTTTTCTAAGCTCGTCTAGTTGAACTTCCTCCTCCATTGTAAGTTCTCTAACAGTTCCTGTCAAGCCGTTCCAATGGAGGTCAACAGAAAACAGTTTACCCATTCGATTTTTAAGACAATTTACCGTAATATACTTATCTGTTTCTGGGTGTTTTGGATCATATCCAGGTCTATTAATTCCTAGCATAATAGAAACCGCCTGAGAAATAGCTGATGAACCTTTTGCTGCGTGGTAACTGTTAATCTCTTCCGCTGGATTACCAGACATTTTGTTCGGCTGCAAAAGAATTAGCACACAAAGGTTTTGAGTGTTTGCAATTTCACGGAGCTTTTGAATTACGTAAGCGGAATGAGCAGTTGGATCTGATTTGTCTGAAAGAACAAGCTCGTTATAATCCACAACAATAAAGCGAACCTTTTTTCCACGTTTTTCTTCAACCGCTTTAATGGTTTGTGCTATTTGCTCCGGAGTTTGACCAGCATCAAAACAAAACTCAACATTTCTATACTCTTTTTCCAATGTAGTGATAACTTTTGTTCCCATTTCTGGGTTATTTTTAAAATTGTCAAAGATTTTGTCAGCGTCTATTTGAAAATGTTTCTGAACAAGTTTTTGAAATACTAAGCTATGGAACATATCGAACGAGAAAAACACACAAAGCTCATCATTTTTGGACATAGTATTAAGTACTTGCAAACTTATTGAAGTCTTGCCTACGCCAGCCGGAGCCACGAGTCCCACCAACATACCAATTGTCATACGAAGATTTTTGTCTAACGGTCTAATCCCGGTTTTAATCGTGAGCCTGTCAATATTTTCAGCATAATCTTTAAAAAGACTATAAGCTTGTTCAATTTGTATTGTTGGGTTTAAATTCTTGTCATTTACACACTGATGCTCACCTAATCCTGCACAGTAATTTTGTAACCATAGGTCGGTCTTACAGGAATATTGGCCGCCTTTCCAGTCTGTAGCGTAAATAGACTCGAGAATATTTTCCCAGACTTCATCAGTAGAGAATTCATCCTGTTTATGCGTTCGTGCCTGCTTTTTAATTGCCGATTTGCAGAGATAATACGCAGTTTCTCTGTCATAGCCTAAACCCCTTGCTGTTGCTGCAATAATTGTAAGCGCTTGATGTCTTTCTCCGCCCTTGAAATTTCCTTGTAACAGCGACCATTTACAATTTCTCCAGTCTTTAGGTTTATTAGTCCAATCAATCAATACAGAATCTAACTGATGTGTTTTTTGTTTAATACTGTCGTTTTGTGACAGTTTCTTGTAAGAATTTGGTAAATTTGACTTTGTATTGTTAATTTCTAGATACCGAGGTTGTTTGGCTAATTCTTTAATTTCGTCAATGGTAAGATCTAAAATTTCATCAATATCTAGCTGGATTTTGAATAAACCAGAAGTATTGTGTTTTGTATTTTTTACTCTTACAATTCTGACGGGATCAGTGATTTTTGTGTCTAGGCACGGAAAATCCTTTGCGAGCATCTTTGTAATTGTTTTGAAGTGTTCGGGGGTAATCCTTTCCGTGATTGGAATTTCTAAGGAAAACCCTTTCTTGCCCGTAAAGAATAACTGAAAGCTTTCTACATCAAACCCGTCATTTTGAAGACGATGCATTAATTCTTGGGTTTGGTTTTGAGCTATTTCTAAATTATCAGAATCAATGTCGAAAAATAGCCTGTCTGTGGTTGTATCATCAATTCCTTTAAAACTCTTCTTCTCCTCAATCAGTTTTTTGTGGCGTTCCTCGTACTGGAAAAGAGAAACATAATAATCTTTATTGATATCTGAGATATGCTTTGATACGTCTGTAGGATACGGGAGGATTTTTGGGGTTCCTGCTAATCCTTCTTTCAATACTTGAAACATCTTTTTCATATGCCTTTTTAAAACAAAAGCCCCGGCGAAAATTCACCAAGGGCCTTTGTTGGGTAGGGGACGAGGTAAACTATTCTACATTCTCTTCGTCTTGAACAAGAGTTACTTCATAAAGAAGCTTCTCTGGAATCTTTGAAGCATCGCGCTTTTCATTACGGCGCGGATCACGAAGGCTAACCCTGGGATTCTTAACTACAGTAATTTTGTTACCCTTTGAATCCTTAACTAGAATTTGCACTTCGAAATTATACTTCTCATCCTTTGCATTAGAACGGCCAAACGAAAGATATGGTCCGTATTGTCCGTCCCATACAACTCCTAGATCAACATACTTCTTATTACTCACTTAGTTTCTCCTTTAAAATTTTATTAGCTTCTTCTAATTCTAAAATCCCTGTTTCAAACTCATGTTCATGATCACATTTGTCACACTTGTGGATTTCCTTGCGTTTCAGAAGATCCATCACTAACTGAATTTTCCCCGCTGTTGATAGTGGCGGAACTTGCAATTTCACTTGCAGATCCTCCATCCTCCAAAGCTCCTCCAGAATTTCCGTTGGTGTTTTCACCATTTTGCTCCTTTGCAACTTCTCCAAAGGTACGGTCCAATTCAGCCCGCGCCCTTTTCACCATATTAGCATAAATTAGCCGTTCTCCAAACATAAAAGCTGCTTTTTCTTCTTGTGTCTTTAGCTTCATTTCATGCTTTTCAAGAAATGGGAACTTAACAAGCGTCATAATAACACGTCGAAGCTGCTTATTAGAAAGCTTATCAAGTCGCATACCAAACTGTGGATACAAGGTTGTTAAGATATTTTCAGCAATTTGGAGATTATTAACCGGTTCTTGCTCCTTCTTTGCACTCTCAATTGCTTGCTCAGAAAGAGTTTTAGGCTCTGGGGCCTGACCGCTATTGAAATCTTGTACTAGTTGTTTTTGTTCTTCTGTCATTAAAGCCATTCTCCATCAGAACCATTTCCCGGCGTAGTAGGAGGAGTTGTAGTTGCTTCAGTAGTTTCTGCCTTAGCTTCCGTCTTCTTACGTCGGAAAGAAGAAACCTTTGCCGTCGTTTGGGTTGCAGTAACACCTGGAACATCAGAAGACGTTCCGGCAGAAGAAGAAACCGTCAAAGAACGCGTATCAACCACAGGAGAATCAGCAAGGCGTTCTCCCTCGTCTAAATCAGCTAGCGCGTATTGGGTTCCAAATCCTAGTTGAACTAGAGCACGTCCAAGAGCGCCGGTCTCAGCTTTTTCGGTGTGGTCAGAAAAATGAGCCTTGCTCTCGCGTTTTGTTCCAACTGCCTTTCTAACAGCTTGCCCCTGCTCATTCAATACAACAACCGTAACTTGAGCAATAGTCTCTTCCTCGGTTAGAGAAAGAAACTGTGTTGAAATATGAAACATCGGAACTTCTTCTGCGAACCAAAGAATACGATGCGCAACTTGTAGATAGTCCTTACCCTTTAAACTAATTAGTGGAAGCGTTGTTCCTTTTGCGGTCTTAACTGTCTTCATTTTACTCCTTATTTAATTTATCTTCTAATCTATTAATTCTTTTTAAAAGTTCTAAGAAACGAAATTCAATATTCATTACCCACATAACAAATATGGTTAAAAATACTGCAGCACCAAAATCCATTACTTATTTCCAATTTCGTCCAAATACTGATCGATGACATCGCGAAATTCATATTCCGAACTATTAAGATTTTCATTAACAATCTTAAGTTCCGGGGTTCCAGTCCCCCCAGTAAGGGGGTTATACTTGATTTTTACAATCGCGTACTTTCCGTCCGGTAGTTTAGAAAGTCCTAGTGCTGTATCTGATAAAACACCGACAACTGTCGGGTTATAATTAGCATTAGGATCTTCTAGTCTGGGTCTGCCTGCCTTTTTCTTATTCTCGTCTGTCATCTTGCTCCTGAATATCTTTTTTATTAGGTTCATCATATAAGTTTTTTAACATTTCGTCAACTAAATCTTTTGAAAGCCAGCGCTCGGTGTATTTTGATGCAATATGTGCACAATAAAGAAACGCTAGTAGCTTACCATGGAATTCAGAAATAGAGTATACAAAAAGAGCTAAAGTTAAATACATTGCGTAAATAGTTAAATATCTTAGATAAATAGAAGCTATTACTAGATAATACTTTACTGATTGCATTGTGCTTTCCTATAATTCTTTTCTTGTTCAAATAAAAGACTTCTTT